>NZ_PVNE01000004.1 GCF_003001905.1 Planifilum fimeticola | reverse complement strand
TGGGTTCGTCCTGAACATATAAAAACCTTCCTTCGGAATTGTTTTATTCCGAATTCAACAAAAAAGGCTGTTGACCCTTCTTTGTCAACAGCCTCAGCCGAGAAGAATCTTCTCGGCTGTCATTTAGTCTTATTCTCCTGTTTCAGCAAATTTTTTGATGCGCGCGCCGATTTCATCGCGAACATGACGGAATACCACTAATTTTTCCTCCTCGGTTCCTTCTGCCTTTGCCGGATCATCAAATCCCCAGTATACGCGTTTCACATTTGGCGGGGTTACTGGACAATGGTCCGCTGCATGACCACATAATGTTACTACCAAATCCGCTTTATTTAACATTTCCGGATCAATGATATCCGATGTCTGGTTGGAAATGTCAATTCCTACTTCTTTCATGACTTTTACTGCGTTTGGATTTAATCCGCGCGCTTCAATACCAGCGCTGTACACTTCCCACTCGTTGCCAAGATATTTTTTTGCCCATCCTTCTGCCATTTGGCTGCGGCAAGAGTTTCCTGTGCATAAGAAGTAAATGATCTTTTTGTTTTTCATGTTTCATTCCACCTCTGTTGTTAGTATGATACTGATTCTGTTTTAAAGTATTTTCGTTGAAACCATAACGCCACGTTGACTAACGCAATCATGACAGGTACTTTCACAAGCGGTCCAATACGAATCTACTCTGCTATTCCATCGGAAAATCCCGATGAAAATGAATCTTACCGTTTTCATCACGAATTTCAACCGTCACTTGTTTTAATCCTGGATCAACCTTGAGTACACCAAAATTAAAGAACCCACTTTCAGCATACAGTTGCTCCGGCCCAAATGTAGGATCAAGTGTTGACGGCTGACCCAGGCCCGCACCGATCGGTCCGCTTACTAGTTCACGATAATCAATTGTGCCGTTATGGTCAGGGTCATACTGGATAATATCAGCAAAATGAACATCAGCTGTGACAAAATACACGTTTTTCATTCTCGATAATAAATTTAGAAATCTCCGCAAACTCATGTTCATACCCTGTTTTATCGTTCGGATTGATGTTGTCGCCAGTGGCCCGCCAATTTGGATTTGAATTAAGCAAAAACAAGTTTCGTGTTGGACAACCGGTAGAATTTCACGTTACCAGCGAAGATGTAAATCATGGGTTTGGAATTTATGATGAGAAACTGCAATTAATCGCCCAAACTCAAGCAATGCCGGAATATACCAATACGATCTATTATACGTTTAAAAAGCCGGGCAAGTACCAAGTGTTATGCATGGAATATTGCGGAATCGGCCATCATGCGATGATATCGACGATTGAAGTATTGCCAGCTCAAGGAGAATAGGGGAGAATGTGATGGAGAAGAAAGTGCGGACGATGATATCGCTTTATATGATAATTAGCGGCATCGTGATTCTATTGATGATGATTTTTGGCTTGTTGATGCTGCTTGAGCAAGGGAAAATGATTTCTATCGGACAAGACGTGTTTTACAAAGTAATGACCGCCCATGGTACATTTATGGTCGGTGTTGCCGCTTTTGCCGCTTCGGCTATTATGTGGTATTTCTTGAGACAATATGTGAATCTATCCTTTCCCGTTTTTGTAAGCCATTTCATTCTCTTTTTAATAGGAGCGTTGATAACCTTCATCAGCATCTTTACGTTTGATTTCGCGGGCGCCTGGACGTTTCTATACCCTCTGCCGGCGATGTCAGCAGGCATGTGGGGAAAAGCAGGGGCATGCTTATATTTGCTCGGCATGCTCATTATAGGAATCGGTTTTTTGCTCTTTTATTTAGATTCAGCACGGGCGATTATTCAAAAATATGGAAGCCTTGGAAATGGGCTTGGCTGGCCGCAAATTCTTGGAAAAGCAAAAGGATACGGACCGCCTCCTGCCGTAGTAGCTAGCACGATGGTTTCTATCGTTAATATTATCTCGTTAACTGCAGGGGCCATTGTTCTTGTAATGAGCTTAATTAATTTGTTTCAACCATCTATCAAAATCGATCCGCTTTTAGCGAAAAACTTAATTTATGCGTTTGGCCATATGTTTGCCAATTCTGTTATTTATATGGGCGTCATCGCTGTGTATGAAATTCTTCCTAAATATACAAACCGCCCGTGGAAATCTTATAAAATTTTTTTGATTGCATGGAATATGTCAACATTCTTTACGATTATCATTTACCCGCACATCTGTTGATGGATTTTGTGATGCCAAAATGGATGCTTATTATCGGTCAAGTATTTTCTTATTTAAATGGATTGCCTGTCCTTGTTGTTACCGCCTTTGGTGCCTTAATGATTGTTTACCGTTCGGGCATTAAATGGGATATGGCTTCAAGCTTCATCTTTCTTTCCATGTTCGGCTGGGTATCAGGGGTTGTTCCAGCCATTGCTGATGCGACGATTGCTATCAACCATGTCATGCATAACACGAAATGGGTGCCGGGACATTTCCATATGTATATGGGGCTGGGTGCCGTTTCGATGTTGTTTGGGTTTATGTACTATCTTGTAAACAATGAGAGACGGGCAGTAGGAAATATCGACATCCTCTCGTTTTGGGTATATATGATTTTCTTTTTCGGTTTATGCGGAACGTTCTTATTTTCCGGAAAAGTAAGCGTCCCAAGACGATGGGCAGTGCATTTTCCGGAGTGGGTTCCTTACGACCGTATGGGAGCAGTGTTTGCAGTATGCCTAATTGCCGCAGTTGCGACATTTGTATATCGGTTTGCCTCTTCGCTCATTCGGGTGCCTGTCAAAAAAGAAATTGGGTCGGATCCATATGCGTAATATCATGGCAACGATCCTTGCACTTGGGCTAGGTATTTCGTTGCTTTGGTGGGGGACAGACGGGTTTCAAGCGTTTACAAGCGAAGCCGCCCGCCGCTTAGAAGTGTTAAAAGAACCGAAAGCGATTCCTTCTGTTCGGCTTGAAGATCAAAAAGGCCAGTCCTTTTATTTGCATGATTATCGCGGCAAATTAGTTTTGGCGACGTATATCTATACGAGATGCGGAGACGTCTGTCCGATTGTGGAAATGAATTTTCGCCGTGTATATGAAACGATTCGTGATGAATATTTAGGCAAAAACATCGTCTTTTTAAGCATCAGCTTCGATCCAGAACATGATACGCCTCACGTCTTGTACGAGCACGCCGAACATTACCAGGCGGACGGCACTCGTTGGCGCGTCGCCCGAGTGCCAAATCCAAAAGAACTGAACATCCTGCTAAAAACAATGGGAGTCATTGTCATCCCAAATGGAGCGGGGGGATACGAACATAATGCCGCTTTTTACCTCATCGATAAGCAAGGACGGCTGGTCAAAATTTTTGATTATAATGCTCCAAAAGTGGTCGGTGCCGAAATTAACCGTTTGATTGCCGCCAATGCGTTGATTTTGAAACGTTCGGAGTGATCGACAATGAACCCGAAACTATATCTGATTGGCAGTGCTGTTTTGATGATTCTGCTTGTGCTGCCGCCTATTTTAGATCGCTAAGAGTCGTCAATGATCGGAGTGATGATCGTTCAAATTCCGCTGCTTGTCACAGCCGGTTATTTGGCAGGTGTGGTGATCGGTCAGAAGCTGCAAAGAAAATCAGGCAGCTGGAACGCTAACGGCATACCAGGCCTCCTTTTTGGATTGTTTATTCTTTTCTTTTGGATATTGCCGCGGTCGGTGCCGAAGTGGCAGCTGCTTGGCGGGGTGCTCGGGGCGTTTTACGTGTTTGTCATGGTGCTTATCGTTCCAAAAGTCGGGGTCGCTACTTCTATTATGGCCGTTGTCGCCGGACAGTTGGTGATGAGTTCCATCATCGATCACTTCGGCTTGCTTGGCGGGCAGCAAATTCCTTTTGACATGAGAAGAATGACGGGAATCATACTATTGTTTTGCGCATTATGGCTGTTTTATAAAAAATAATATGGTATGTGTGTCTGCTGGTTAGCCAAGCAGTTTTTTTTGTAAACATACCGTGCTCGTTTCCAATCCGCCGCTTATGTTTAGTTTTTTTTTATTGGTTTATACTAACAAAAGCAGTTTAATCACACTAAAGGGAAGTTGAGGTTCATGAAAAAGATATGGAATCTTTATGTTCACGATATGAAGCAAATAGCAACAAACTGGGTAGCGGCGGTATTGGTAGGCGGATTGCTTCTTCTGCCATCGTTTTATGCGTGGGTGAATATTGAAGCTTCTATTGATCCGTATGCCAACACAAGAAACATTAAAGTAGGAGTTGTCAATGAAGACAAAGGGGCAAAAATTCAAGGACATGCGTTTAACGCCGGAAAAGAAATTGTCAGGGCGCTACGAAACAATCATGACTTAGGCTGGCAATTTGTTGGCAAACAAGAAGGAATGAAAAACGTCCGCTATGGCGATTATTTTGCGACGATCGTCATTCCAAGCGATTTTTCAGAAAAATTGGCTACCATTGTGCAAGATAGGCCGGAGCAGGCCGTCATTCATTACTATGAAAATGACAAAAAGAACGCGATTGCGCCGAAAATCACATCCAAAGGAGCAAGCACCATCACCGAGCAAGTAAGCGATCAATTTGTCGCTGTTGTCAACAGCGTTTTGTTTTCTATCTTTCATGAAGCGGGGGTGGCATTAGAACAACAGCTGCCAGATATTCGCTATTTTGAGACCCTGATTTTTCAGCTGCAGACGAAGCTGCCGGAAATCAAGCGGCTGTTAAACCAATCGATGTCCAACGCGAAAGAGGCGGAACGGCTCGTCAATAAAGCGGAAAAAACGCTTCCTGAAGCGAAACGGATCGTCAACAGCGGCATTGCGTTTCTTGATGAAACGAATCAGTTTCTCACGAAAGCGGAAGCAAAAGCAAAGACATTGACGCCGCAAATCGCGGAAAATTTGCGTACGCTGCAGCAAATCGCCATGTCCATCTATGCCGCAACTAACAAGCTGCAAGAAAACCTTTCCCTTGCTCAGCAGCGGCAATGGCTTTCCGACGTGCAGAGCATGGCCGCAGCTGGGGAACAAATGGCAGATGAAGCTCAAACACAGCTTCGCATATTCAATAACATGATCGAAAAGAGAGCTTTCTCTCGCACGGCTTCCGCCAATATGGAACAATTGTCCGGCCGTCTGACAGGCATAAAATCCAATTTAAGAGAAGCACAGCGCCTTGCCAAGTTAGCGTACGAGCAAAGTGAAAACGGGGCGCAGCCAGGCAACCATCTTCTCACCGACCTAAATGAGCGGGCGGCAGCTGCGGTTAAGCAAGTCGATCGGGTGATGAATGAATATGAGCAACATATCGCACCACTCATGAAAGAAAAAATGAACGAAACGAAGCAGACGCTTCAAGACGCCCGTCGCATGCTCGCGGACATCGCCAACACCATTCTGGAATTAGAGCGGTTTCTTCAGCACGCCGGCAGCGGTCTCAAGCAGGGGGAAGAAATGTTGCAGACGGCAAGCGATCAGTATCCGTTTCTTGCGCGGAAAGTCAACGATATCGCTTCCTTTCTTGTAAAATTGAAAAAAGAGACAAACATCTACGACATCATTCGTTTATTAAAAAATGATCCAAGAGCAAAAGGTGAATTTTTGGCCCATCCCGTCGACTTAAAGACGCATAGATTGTTTCCGCTTCCGAACTATGGATCGGGGATGAACCCGTTTTATACCGTCTTGTCCATATGGGTGGGCTGTCTGCTGTTAGTGTCGTTGCTTTCTACTGAACCTTATGAGGCAGAAGGGTATACCAGCAGAGAAATTTATTTTGGCCGGCTGCTGACGTTTTGGACATGCAACAGTATTCAGGCGCTTATTGTCACGTTAGGAGATGTATTTCTTTTAAAGAATATTTATATTCGTGACTCCGGATGGTTTATCCTCTTTGGGCTGTTATGCAGCTTTGTGTTTATTGTCATTGTCTTTACGCTCGTATCAGTATTCAGCGACGTCGGCAAGGCGCTGGCCATCGTCCTGCTCGTTTTCCAAATCGCCGGAGCAGGGGGGACGTATCCGGTTCAGCTTATTCCGGAATTCTTCCAAAACATCAACCCGTTTTTGCCGTTTACGTATGCGATTGATTTGATGCGCGAAGCAGTCGGCGGCATTGTGTGGGGAAAAGTGAAAAACGATGCGGTTCGTCTCATGATGTTTGCCGTCCTGACTCTCTTATTAGGTACGCTTCTGAAAGAACCGTTGAACAAATACATGCATTCGCTGCATGCGAAAGCGAAAAAAAGCGGATTGTTTCATTAAACCATGCGGCATAGGCAAAATGGCCGCCTGGCTTTTTTGTTTATATCCGATGACGCCATCGATGGGAAACAGAAACAGCCAGCGCGGATATAGACGCTGTTTTAAAAAAATAGATTCGTTACGGCGGAAGGCACGGATTTGATTCGTGCCTTTTTTCATGACGAAGTTGCAAATGATTTGACAAATGAATGCATGTATAATATCCATCTTGGAATGCGGCTTTGAAAACGAACCGGACCAAACGGTATAAAGGTTAACTTTAGTGGGCTACACCATTAAAGACATCGCGTTGAGGGCTGGTGTTTCGAAGTCGACGGTTTCGCGCGTCATTTCGGGAAAAGGGGTTGCAAGTCCAGAGAAGCGTGAAAAAGTATTAAAAGTGATGAAGGAGCTGCAGTATAAACCAAATGCCTTGGCAAGGGCGATGGTTTCGCAGCGGACGAACAATAATAGGCGTAGTGATTTATCATTCACGTTCTCCAATGGCTTCGCATCCTATAATTTTTCTTGAAACATGCTCATTCTCCTGCTTTTCCAAAAGTTTGTTATTCTACAGTAACAGATAGTTAAAGATGGAAACTTCTTGTATACTAAATACGTATAACCATTACGTCGATGGATTGTTTTTGTTTAAGGGGGATAGAGAAATCATGAATGGAGAACCTAGAAAAAGAATCTCCGAACGAGCATTATCGGTATGGCGGATATACGGCATGATTGGATTGGCTGTTTCTTTTGCCGCTTTTGCCGCTGTCATTGTCCTGATTATCATTTTTGACGGGCCGAAATGGATTATTCCTATCTTGATTCTTTTGTTTATAGGAGAAGGTTATTTGTTCCTCTTTTTTATCCCAAGATTACGCTGGCGGCGCTGGCGCTATGAAGTGCGTGAGCAGGAAATCGAGATTCAACAAGGTTTGTTTACGGTAAAGCGAACGTTGATTCCAATGATTCGCGTGCAGCACGTCGATTCTAAGCAAGGGCCATTGTTCAAAAAATATAAACTGGCCTCCGTAACGATTTCGACAGCCGCAACGGTGCATGAAATTCCGGCACTCGATGAAGAGGAAGCAGAGGAGCTGCGCTATTCTATTTCCAGGTTGGCAAGGGTGGCGGATGACGATGTCTGAGAAAAAACGGCTTCATCCCATTTCTGTTATCGTCAATATTGTTAAGCAATTGAAAGACGCGTTTTTTCCGCTCCTCCTTCTCGTCATAGTCGGGAATAGAACCATTTCCATGATGTGGGATATCGCCGTGCCATCGGCAATTGGATGGCGTTGGGCACCCGCTTTTTCAGCCATTTTTCAACGACGCTCAGGACGTAGGCCGCCACAAACACGGGCAGAATCTGGCCCTGGTAACCCACTTTTTCGATCTGGAAAAGGCCGAGAATGTCGAAATAGGGAATCTCCCCTTCGATTCCCGCCGCCGCCTTTCCGTAATTCCAGGCGTTCAAGAGGTCGGGATGAACCAGAAGCAGTCCCAACACGATTCCCAGGATTTCCGAGCCTCCGAACCGTTTTGCGGCGGACCAACCGACGATGGCGGGGAGGAAGACGAAGGCGGTGTTGGCCATCGTGTTGATGAGATCCCACAGGCCCTGGAGATCGGGGTAGGCTTCCAGCAGACTTTTGTCCTCGATAAACAGCCCTTCCGCCCCGATCAGGTTGTTGATTCCCATCAGCAGACCGGCGGTGATGATGGCCGGCAAAATGGGCATGAACACATCGGAAAAGGTTTTGATCAATCGCTGGAATGGATTCAGTTTTTTGGCCCCCACCTCTTTCACGTCCGAGACGGTGGCGGTTTCAACGCCGGCCAGTTCCACAAATTCCTTATATACTTTTTCCACCTCGTTGGGT
The DNA here is from genome assembly GCF_003001905.1 of Planifilum fimeticola. Lineage (NCBI taxonomy): Bacteria > Bacillati > Bacillota > Bacilli > Caryophanales > Thermoactinomycetaceae > Planifilum > Planifilum fimeticola. The sequence continues at coordinate 170,068 of NZ_PVNE01000004.1, read as the reverse complement.
CCGATGACGATTTGAAAAACGCCCGCATTGGTGAAATGTCCCTTTACCAATTCCACCTTTTGCAGCTTGTCCGCATCGACTTTTCCCTCATCCTTCAGCACGAGCCGAAGCCTCGTCACGCAATGGGCCGCTTGGACGAGATTCTCTTTTCCCCCGATGCCTTGCAGGATTCCTTCGGCGATTCGACGGTAATCCTTGGACATATCCATCCTCCTTTTCTGTGACTTCAGAAAGCCCGGCGACAGGATGTTTTTTGGTGCGGAAAAACAAAGGCATTATGCCCTAAAAAACGCCCAGGGTCAACCGGGGGGAGAAATTGCCGCGCCCCCCGTCTTATCCAGTGTAGGGAACACCGGGGGAAATTATGTGATTATATTCACAATAATAGCTGTTTGGTGTAACCGTTTTTTTACATTTCGCGAAGGAGAATAATTCGATATTTACTAGGTTATTGACAATAAGAAAATCGGAGGGATTTTCGGAGGGAGAGGATGCAACGTCAATTTATTGTGAAATAGTTCACGATTTGTTCAACCCTTTCGGCCCTTGCGCGACTTATAATGAAAGTGCGGAAGGGACTAACTTTTAGCTGTCATGGTTAGACTCGGAAAAAGGGGGGGTGAACATGAATCGGCGTTATTGGGTGGGTTATGCCGCTGTGTTTTCGATGATCTGGATCGCAACGGGATTGTTTTCCGTCATCGAGGGAGGGCCGCAGTCGCAGGCGGTGCTGGTTTTCAGCTTCGCCTTTGCGCTGGTTCTCATTGCGGCGACCTGGCTGAGCAGCCGGCTGCTCGCCCATATTCGTCGATTCGAAGCCAAGCGGGATGCCCTCTATCGACGCGGGAAGTGATTTCGGTATCGAATGCTGTGAATGAAGGAGGAGTTTGCCATGTCCGAGCCGATCCGACTGATCATCTTGTGCAGCTGGGGAGCGACCTCCAGTCAGCTGGCCAAAAAAGTGAAGGAGGCGGCGGACAAGCGGGGAATCGAATTGACGGCCGATGCGGGCGGAACGGGCGAATTCAAAAAGAAAGCCGACCAGTATAATGTCGCCCTGCTGGAGCCCCAGGTACGCCATCTGAAGAAGGAAATGGAGAAAATCGCTGAAGAACACGGCATTCCCCTGGAAATCGTCGATCAAAGGGCCTTTGCCCTGATGGACGGAGACAAGGTGTTGGATCAAGTCCTGACGATGATGAAAGGGAGACGGGAACCATGAACATCATGAATTGGCTGGAAAACCGGCTCATGGAACCCCTTGGGCGATTGGCCCAAAACACCTATCTCCAAGCAATCCGGGACGCCTTCGTCATTTTTGCGCTGCCGGTCATCCTGACGGGTGCGATTTTTCTCATCATCGCCAACCCGCCCACCTCGATTGAATGGGCGCCGATCCAGGCCTGGGCGAACGCGGTCGAGCCGATTCAGGCGCAGATCCTGTTCCCGTTCCAGCTCACGTTTGGCATCATGGCCGTCACGGTCGCCTTCGGCATCGGGTACAGCCTCGGCGAACGCAGGGATGTGGATTCGGTCATGGCGGGAATCCTTTCCATGCTCGCCTTTTTGATGACCGCCTTCCCGGTGGAGGACATCACCAAGATCCCCTTCGGAAAGATCTTGGATTATCTCGGCGGCCAAGGATTGTTCGTCGCCATCCTTTTGGGGATCCTGACGACCGAGGCGATGCGCTTTCTCATCAAACGGGGATTCGCCTTTGAATTGCCGGCGGGAGTCCCTCCCTATGTCATGCGGACCTTCCGCGTTCTGGTTCCCTTCATGGTGATTTTGCCCGCCGTCTGGATCCTGGAATGGATCGTCTGGGCCAATTTCGGCATCACGATCCCGCAGGCCGTGCTGGAGTTGTTCAGCCCCCTCGTCGCGGCATCCAACTCCTATCCCGCCGCCCTCGGCATGATCCTGTTGATGATGGTCCTTTGGGGGATGGGAATTCACGGAATGAACGTGGTTTCTTCCGTGGCGTATCCCTTCTGGATGACTCAGTTGGCGGAAAACGCCGATGCCGTCAGCGCCGGAGCGACCGCCCAGGGAATCGTGACGGAGCCCTTCTTCCACATGTTCGCCCATATCGGCGGGTCCGGGGCAACCTGGGGACTGGTGATCTTCATGCTGCTCTCGCGTTCCCGCCAATTGAAGGAAGTGGGAAAAACCGCCTTGATACCGGCGGTCTTCAACATCAACGAACCGGTCATCTTCGGACTGCCGATCGTGTTGAACCCGATCATGTTCATTCCCTTTGTTCTCGGGCCGGCGGTCATTGTGACGATCAACTACATCCTGTTCGCCACCGGAATCCTGCCGCCGGTGATCATTCAACCACCGTTCACCGTCCCGATTTTCCTCGGCGGATTCATCGCCACCGGCGGGTCCGTCCTCGCGGGGCTGGTCCAGGTGATCGACGCCGTGATCGCCGCCCTGATTTACTGGCCGTTCTTTAAGCGGTACGAAAAATCGCTGATTGAGCAGGAACAATCCGCCCAAACGGGCTGAGCAGACAAGGAGTGACCCCATTGGATCTGGAACAAGCCATTTTCCATCTGGTGCTTTATGGAGGAAACGCCCGCGGGAAAGCGTATGAAGCGCTGGACGCGGCGGAGGAGTTCCGGTTTGAAGATGCGGAGAAGCTTCTTCAGGAAGCGGAAGAGGAATTGATGAAAGGGCACAAGTGGCAGACGGATTTGGTGCAGTCGACGGGGGATAATCCGCCGAGTTTTCTCGCCATCCACGCCCAGGATCACCTCATGACGGCGCTGGCGGAATTGAACCTGGTCAAGCGGTTCGTGGAAAACTACCGGGTGATCGACGATCTGAAGAAACGGGTGGAAAAATTGGAGAATCGGTGACGCGAAAAGGGCGGGTATTCCGTCATCGGCTTCGGCGGCGGTGGCGGGGACCTGCCTTTTCAAGAAGTAGAGGCGGCCATCGGCCCGCCCGCACCCGTTGAGGGAAGCGATCAAAGAATCAAAGAGAAGGGGAGGAGAAAATGGAATCGGGCAAAGTGACTCGCATCGTTGTGATCGGAACCGGATTTGTGGGCTCCAGCTATGCTTACGCCCTGGTGAATCAAGGGCTGGGCAATGAGTTGATCCTGGTCGACATCAATCAAAAAAAGGCGGAAGGGGACGCGATGGACCTGAACCATGCGGTTCCCTTCGGCGCGCCGATGCGCATCTGGGCGGGGGATTACGCCGACTGCAAGGATGCGGACCTGGTGGTAATCACCGCCGGGGCCAATCAACGCCCGGGAGAGACCCGTCTGGATCTTGCGGGTCGGAACGCTCAAATTTTTCGTTCCATCGTCGATCAGGTGATGGAGAGCGGCTTTAACGGACTGTTCCTGGTCGCAACCAATCCGGTGGATGTCCTGTCCTATGCCACCTGGAAGTTTTCCGGGTTGCCCGCCCGTCGCGTGATCGGATCCGGAACGATCCTGGATACCGCCCGCCTGCGCCATTTGCTGAGCGGGGCGTACCGTGTGAATCCGCAAAATGTGCACGCCTACATCATCGGGGAGCATGGGGATACGGAGTTGCCCGTCTGGAGCCATGCCAGCATCGGTGTGCGCCCCATCTCGGAATATTTGAAACAGGGGATCGGCCCCAGCCGGGAAGAGTTGGATCAAATTTTTGTCAAGGTGAGGGATGCGGCCTATCATATCATTGAACGAAAGGGAGCAACCTATTACGCCATTGCGATGGGACTGGCCCGTTTGACCCGCGCCATTCTGAACGATGAGAATTCGGTGCTCACCGTGTCCACCCTGCTCAGCGGGGAATACGGGCTCGAGGATATTTACATCGGCGTTCCGGCGGTGGTGAATCGCTCCGGCGTGAGGGAAGTGGTTGATTTGAATTTGACGGAGGAGGAACGGAAAAAATTGCATCACTCGGCGGAAGTCCTGACCCGGGTGTTGAAAAATATCCTTTAATCCACGATACTAGTTTTGTATTCGAAATCGTGATCAAGGAAATGGAAGGGTCAGATGATGTTCAAACAGGCGATTGGAAAACTGCAGCGTCTCATCGGAAAAGGATCCCCCGAAAAGGAAGCGGAACGCGCCGGCGTAACACCTTCACCCGGTGAGGAGGAAACCTTCGTTTCTCCGATGACCGGCAGGCTGCTTCCGATCACCGAGGTGCCGGACCAGGTGTTTTCCCAAAAAATGATGGGGGACGGCTTTGCGATCGATCCGGCGGAGGGGGTCGTCGTCTCTCCCGTGGAAGGGGAGATCGTCAATCTCTTTCCCACCAAGCACGCCATCGGCATCCGTTCCAAGGGGGGCCGGGAGATCCTGATTCACATCGGGATCGACACCGTCAACCTCCAGGGAGAAGGTTTCAAGCCTTTCATCTCGGAAGGGGATGCGGTCAAGCCGGGTCAAAAGCTGATGGAAGTGGATCTGGAACTCCTCCGGAACAAGGCGACGTCCGTCATCACCCCGATCCTTTTCACCAACCTGCAGGAAGGCGAAAAGGTTGAGCTGAAGAAGGCGGAGGCCAGGCAGGGGGAAGAGGGAATCGTGGCGGTGACGAGTTGAATTTCGAAAAAAACGGGGCGGCCCTTCATCCGCCCCGTGATGGCTCCGATTCCGAGGAGGACGGAAGTCCGCCTCGGAATCGGATTTCCGGAATCTCAAGTGGACGGGATATTGGGCCCGTCCAATTTTTTGTTTCCGTACCCGGGTCTCGGATCCCGGGCGGCCTCCGGCTGCCGACCGGTGCGGCGATTGTCATTGCCCGAGAGACGGGCTTCCTTGTCCCTTTGCTTCTTCATGGCGAAGTCTCCTTTGAATGCGCTTTTTTGCAGTTTTCCCCGGAACCGGCGGACTATGCCGAACTGCGGTTTCAAAGGGTCATTTCCCCGGTTCCTCCGAAACGTATTCGGGAAACTCCTTCGCAAAGGTTTGCGCGACCGCCTGGTATTCCTCGTCGGGAATTTCCGAAGGGGACCCGTCTTCGATTTCGAAGAAGTAGGGGGGCCCCGTAGGATGTTTTTTGTCGTAATACATGCCGATCAGCCTGTTCTGGTGGTAGAAGGTGGCGCCCAGGATCGCTTCCACCCCGCCCTCCAGGTCCAGAAAGAAGACGGGCTCGACCTGCTCCAGGACGGTTTCGGTGTAGGTTTCTCCCGGATAGCGGAGCACCAGGGCGTCTTCCTCTTCTTCCGCAATGAAGAGCTGCTTTTTGGATTCCTTGGACCAGATCAGCAGCAAGTGCTTCACGTTTTCGTGGATGAAGACGTATTGGTGGGGGGTTTCGAAACGGACGTGCACGGTTTGATCCCTCCCGCGAATGGGTGATTAATGGGGGTGCGATCCAACTATAACACCAAACCCCGGCCGGCTCCACCCGGGCGGAAAGGGGAGGAATCATTCCGGGAGATGTCGAATAGATAAACGAACACATGTTCCGAGTCCGAAAGGAGGGAAGGTGCTTCCTGCGGGAAGCGCCGCGGAAATGACCGGGAAGGGAACAGAGGCATTGCGAGAACTTTTGCTCGAGGAATTGGGAGCCGGCGTAAGGACGACCAAGAAACTGCTGGCTCGGGTCAGGCCCGGGGAGTGGGATTTCCGACCGGCGGACAACATGCGTTCGCTGGGAGAGCTGGCGAATCATCTGGCGCAGATTCCGCTCGTCGATCTGGCCATTCTTCAGGAAAAGAGCGAGGAGGAAGTGCGCAGGCTGGAGTCGGAATACGCCTCTTCCGATCCGGAGAAGCTGTGTGAATGGATGGAAGAGGGCTTTCAGTCGTTGTGCGATTACATGCGCGGTTTGGACAAAGAGACGTTCCTGACCCGAACGACGAAGCCCTTCTATGCCGATCACGGCTCCACCCAGGCCAAATGGCTCGTTGAGATCGTCACCCACGTTTATCACCACCGGTCCCAGCTGTTTCAGTACCTGAAACAACTGGGCCATCCGGTCAACATGTTCGATTTGTACGGGTGAAGGGGATTTGTGGCGGATGCCCGCAGGAGGGCATCCGTTTTTTCGCGATCCCGATTTCCCTCTACAGCTCGGCGATGCGAAAGCGGAATCGCGCTCCCCCCTCGGGTGCGTTGCCCGCGGTGATCCATCCGCCGTGTTTCTCCGCAAGGGTCTTGGCGATGTACATTCCCAGCCCGGCATGTCCCGAGCCCGATTTACGCGCCGGGTCTCCCCGGTAGAAGGGCTGGAAGAGGTGGCGCAGGTCCTTTTCGGAAAGGCCGGGACCCGTGTCGGTGATCTCCATTTCCACCCCCTCCTCATCCAGGAGAACGCGCCAGCGTATCTCTCCCCGGGCGGGGGTGTACCGAAGGGCATTGGTAATCACGTTGTCCAGGATCTGCGACAGGCGATGTCCGTCCACCCGCATCGGGCGGGGATGGCGGCGAAAATCCTCCAGGCTGAAATGCAAACGGATCCCCATTTGCGAGCAGAGGGAGAGGTACTCTTCCTTTTTCTCCGTCAGGTAGGCGCCGAGGTCCAGAGGGGAGGGGGAAAGGGAGAAATCGGGTCGTTCCAATCGGTTGGCTTCCTGCATTTCCTCCAGCATCCGGATCGCTCGCCGGGCATTGGTTTGAATGGCCCGGAGGGAACGATGACGGCGCTCGTCTTCCTGCGAAGTCCGATTCAGGAGGTTCTCGGCATGTCCGAGAATGATCGTGAGCGGGGTGAACAGATCGTGGGCCAGGGCGGCCAGCATCTCCCGGCGCCCCTGTTCCGCCCTCCACTGGGTTTCGAGGGATGCGCGGAGGGAACGGCGCATGTTTTCAAAGGCTTTGCCCAAGGCGTCCAGTTCCCGGGTTCCGCCCACTTCACCCAGGGTGAAGTCCAAGTCTCTCCGTTCCACCCGGGTTGCCCCTTCCATCAAGGAGGCGATCGCAGGGGAGATCCTCCTTTCAAGGCGACGGCCGAACCAGTAGGTGAAGAAGGCGAGGGTGACAAAGGGAGTGGCCATCGCCAGAACGAGAACGACCGCCGCCAAGGGAGAGTCGTTGGCCTTCAGAAAAGAGATTTGATAGCTGAGCACGAGCACTCCCATCAGCCGTCCCTGACCGTCGCTCAGGGGAACGTACCGGTAGATCCGTCCGTCCCGGGTTTCCGTCGTGTTCACTTTTCGAATCCACTGTTCCGGATTCGCTTTTTCCGGAGGGGAAAGCGTTCCGTAGCCCTCCCCCCCTCGCAGGGGGAGGACCCGGTAGGAGACGCCTTCGGACGGAATTTCCTCTTCCAAAAGGGGGCGGTTTTCGGGATCCAGCAATTTGGCTCCCGATTCTTCCGCGAAACGGAGAATGGCCGGCACCTGTTTTTCGTAGAAGTTGGCGGGCCGGAAGAAAGATAAGGTCGACAGGCCGAGAAGGAGCCAGATCAGCGTGGAGGTTGCGGCGCTCCACAGGATGACGGACAGGGCCAGGCGGATGAACTGACGGCGAAAAGTCGGAGGAGTGTTCATTTTTCCCAACGGTATCCAATCCCCCAAACGGTGGTGATGGGATTCAGCCCGGGTTCGACGGCGGAAAGCTTCGCCCGGATTTTTTTGATGTGCTCGGTCACCGTGGCGCTGCTGCCTTCCCCGAAGCCCCAAATTTTTTCGTAGATTTGTTCCCTGGAAAACACCTGGCCCGGATGCATGGCCAAAAGGCGAAGGATGTCAAATTCCTTGCCCGTCATCGGCACTTCCCGGTTCCGGACGTGCACCTTCCGCTGTTTCAGATCGATGGCCAGGTTTCCGAAACGGAGGGTTGTCATCTCCCTGCCCACGGCGGAGCGCTGTTCCCGGCGCAGGTGGGCGGCGATCCGCGCCTTCAGCTCCCGCAGGCTGAAGGGTTTGGTCAAGTAATCGTCCCCTCCGGCCGTTAGGCCTTCGATCCGGTCTTCCACCTCCCGCCGGGCGGACAAAAAGAGGATGGGACAGGCCACCGTCTCCCTGATGGCCCGACAGACCTCGATGCCGTCCAAACCCGGCATCATGATGTCCAGCACGATCAGGTCCGGTTGATGCTCGAGGAGCGGAAAGATCTCGTTTCCGTCGGTGGCGGTAAGCACCCGGTATCCCTCGTCTTCCAGGGCGTCCTTGATCATGTCGAGCAGATCTTGTTCATCGTCGGCGATCAAGATGGTTGCCATCACATCGATTCCCTCCTGCCGCTTTAATGCTCTCCTTTCCGTCCTTCCCAACGGTTAAACCATAGGATTGCCCCGGCCAACAGGATGAAAAAGGTGAGCGTCGACGCGATCAATCCCTGAAAGGTTTGGTGCAGGATTTCTCCCGAGGCGATGAGTTCCGGCGGTGAATCCATTCCGGGAAGATAAGCCAGGTAGGCGCCTGGCAGCAGGGCCAGGCGGACGGGCCACGCCCACGGGATGAAGGGCCAGACGGTGTCCCCGATGCTGGTCGCCGTCAGGGCGGCGATGAGAAGACCTGCTCCCCCGATGCCGACGGACGGGCCGTAACCCCAGACATAGCCGATCCAGTAATGGAGGATCAGCAGTGGCATGGATCCGACCAGGGCCATCAGGGTGGCCAGCAGAAAGATGGGCCAGGCGATGAGAACGTCCATGACCAGTTTGAATCCCAGGATCAGGAAGGTTGTGGCCGCCAGGGTGGCGACCGAAATCAGCAGGAGGAGGATGATCAGCTTCCCGGAGAACAGATGGCTCCGGGGGCGGGGGCTTCCGAGAATCCCCCGGAAGTGGCCCGCCTCCTCCTCCTGGTGGGCCATGTATCCGGCCGCGACGCCGATGCCGACGGGGATCATCAGGACGGTCCACCCCTCGAAAAAGGCCAGGAACAGGGAGAGCTGCCTTTCGGGGGTGATTTCCCACCTGGAATAATACCAAAGGATCAGCGCCGCATAGAGAAGGGGGAGTCCCACGGCCAGGGGCCGGAGCGGCGTCCGCTTCGTCTTCAGCCATTCGGATTGAAGGATTGTCATTGCTCTAGCGCATCTCCTTTCTTTTAAACCACAGGGCGGTGATCCAAGTAAAGAGGAGAAAGGCGGTTATTCCCAATAATATGCCCACCGGAATCACGGAGGGTTCCAGAAGGGGATCGCCTGCGTCCAAGGGCACGCCGTTGGGATGCACCCCCACTACAGGGGCCATCAACCGGGTGGGCCAGCTCCAGGGCACGTACACCCAATGGGGGGTGGGTGCCGCCAGCACACCGGCGATCAGACCGGCAAAACCGACGGCCATGCTGAAGAGGGTCCCCTTCCAGGCTGCCGCCCACAGCTGAATCGGGATGAGGGCGAGAGATGTCAGCCAAATCAACAGCGCCCCCGTCACGATCTGAGACCAGGGTATCGCCCCTCCGGCGACAATCAGGCCCGCGAGGAGGAGAGAGCCTGCCAAAATGCCGCTGGACAGGAGGGTGTGGCAGGCCAAGACGGCGATTTTTCCCGTCCACAGGGCGGGGACGGATACGGGATGAATCCGCAGATTCTGAAGGTTCCCGGCCCTTTTTTCCTTTTGTTGGGCCAGGGAAGCGAGCAGTGCCGTTCCGAGGGGGACGAAGAGGACCGGCCACCAGTTGTAGATCTGAAAGAGCAAGAGCTCCCAGGGTCCGATTTCATCGGGCAGATACAGTTTGGTGATCTGGGAGATGAGGATCAAAAGGAAAGGGGTGAATAGGGCCAGACGTTTGGCGAAGGTTCTTTTGAATTTCAAATGTTCCGTGCGTAGGATTTCAAGCATGGTTTTCCCTCCTCACGGTCTGAAGAAACAACGTCTCAAGATCGTCTTTTTCCCCGATGGGCGCCTGCAGTTTCAACTCCCCGCCGCTGATGATGCCGATGTGGTCGACGAGCTGGGCCACTTCCGACAAAATGTGACTGGACAGGAGAATGGTTTTTCCCCTCGAGTTGAGGAGTCGGATCAGTTCCCTGAATTCCTCGATCCCGATCGGATCCAGTCCGTTGGTCGGTTCGTCCAGGATGAGGATTTCCGGATCTCCGAGGAGAGCGATGGCGAGGCCGAGTCGCTGCTTCATCCCGAGGGAAAAGTGGGAAACCAATTTTTTGCCTGTCGTCTCCAGCCCGGTGATGACGAGGGCTCGATCGATCTCTTCTTGGGGAAGGCCCATCAACCGGCTGTGAACGAGAAGGTTTTCAAAGGCGGTCAGATTGCCGTACAGGGCGGGGGTTTCGATCAAGGCGCCGATCCGACCCAGGCAGTCCCTGGACCAGGGTTTTCCAAAGACGTGCACTTCGCCTTCTGATGGGCGCATAAGCCCTGTCAACAACTTCAACGTGGTCGATTTCCCCGCCCCGTTCGGCCCCAGCAAGCCGTAAACGGAGCCCTTCGGAATCCGGAGAGACAGTGTTTTTACAATCTGCCGGTTTCCTATCCGCTTGGTCAAGTTCCGGGTTTCGATGGCGTATTCCATCATGTTTGCCCACCTCTTTGTCGATGATTGTCTCGAGATCAATGTAGCAAGCAAAAATAAAGGATTTATAAAAATGCCGGCAAAAACCGCCTTTTTTCCGCCCGAACGGGACAAATGCAGGACTTTGCTTTCACAAAAAAACGCCTTTCGAAAAGCCGCTGGAAATCGGCCTTCGGAAGGCGATACAGAGTGACGCCCGTCGGCAAAGGATTGCTATTTTTCGTCCAGGACCGTGATGTAGGCGATCATCGGGCCGTTGTTTTCGGCGGTCGCGTGGTCGTGGCAGATCAGTTGATACGTTCCGGGTTTGTCGGCCAGGAAGGATACACGCGTTTTCTCTCCCTTTCGGACGACTCCGCTGACGCCGAACTCGCTGAGGGAAAAGTTGTGGGCTTTCCCGTGGATTCCGTGCAGGACCAGGTTGACTCTGTCCCCTTTGTTGACCACGATGGACCCGGGATCCCAGCGATAAGCCTCGATTTCCCGCCCATTCACCTCGCTTTTGTATTCGACGGTGACGAGATGGAAGGTTTTTTCCGGGGTTTGGGTCCATTCCTGGATGACGGTCCGGTCGTCGAACCAGGGAACGAGAAGGACGGTGGTGCCGATCAGCACCAACAGGAAGGCGATGGTGAGCGCCAGCCATTGACGCGGGGTGGTCATGGGAATCCCCCTTTGGCGAATGTTTTGTGTCTATTTATTGACAACAAGACCCGGGTTTTATCCGATCGGTGGAAAAAAAGTTACGCATTGTAAATCGATCGCGGTTGTTATATAATAGGAACGGATGTTCGACTCCGGGTGGGAAACCATGAAGGATACGGTGTTGAAAAGGGCCGCGAAGTCCGGGCGGCCGGTGGAGATCATTTACATGGACGAAAAGGGGAAAATCACCCAGCGGCGGATCCGCATCCGGGTCATTCGGGAGGATCTGGTGGAGGCGTATTGTTTTGAGCGGAAGGGGGTTCGCCGTTTCAAGCGCTCCAATATCCTGGCGGCCCGGGAATCGGAATAGACGGGCGGAGAGGCTTTTTGCGAAGAGGTTTCGGGAGATTGCCATCGAATCGGTGTTTTCCGGAGGGGAAAACCGTGTTATACTAGTCCCTGAAATCAATCCGATCAGGATCATCGAATCGATCCGTCCGGATGGTTGATCGGCTGCAATGTTGCCCGAAGGGCTCGGGCGACAGGTGAACGATCCGTAAAACCGATGGGCAACCGGGAGGGTGACAGATGAGCTTGAAATGGAAAAATCAAGGAGAAAACCGCGACAACGATTTTCTGGACATGGTCTTCGCCACGGCGACCTCCTTTATCTTCTTCATGGGAATTGCCGTGGTGGCGACGGTGATCAGCCTCATCCGGTGAACGGAGGATTGCCGCGGAACGGTCAAGGAGTGGTCGGGGATCTGCCTGTTTGCGTGATCTCTCGTGGGTGCTTTCGCATTTCGCAAACGCTCCCATGCGGCCTCCGCACGGCCGGTGCCGGTCCGGGATGGGGCCGCTGAAGGTGCGCGCCGGGTGAAGAGGAACCGACCGGGTTTCTTTTTTTGTGGAGGAAATTGAGGATAGGAGGCAGGAGAAGCATGAATGTTCACGAGTACCAGGGGAAAGAGGTACTGAAGCAATACGGGGTGGACGTTCCCAGGGGGCAGGTGGCCTTCACCCCCGAAGAAGCGGTGGAGGCGGCGAAGTCCCTGGGTGGCGATCTGTGGGTTGTCAAGGCGCAGATTCACGCCGGCGGCCGGGGAAAGGCGGGGGGCGTCAAGCTTGCCCGCAGCCTGGACGAGGTTCGCTCCCACGCCGAAGAACTCCTGGGGAAAGTGCTGGTCACCCATCAAACGGGCCCCGAAGGGAAGGAAGTGAAACGCCTCCTGATCGAAGAGGGGTGTAAGATCCAGAAGGAATACTATGTCGGCATGGTAATCGACCGCTCCACCGGCCGGGTGACCCTGATGGCCTCCGAAGAAGGCGGAACGGAGATCGAGGAGGTGGCGGCCCGCACACCGGAGAAGATCATCAAGGAATCGATCGATCCGGCGGTTGGCCTGTTGCCCTTCCAAGCCCGTCGAGTGGCCTTCAAAATCAACATTCCCCGGGATCGCATCAACAAGGCGGCCAAATTCATGACGGGCCTGTACCGCGCCTTTGTGGAGAAGGATTGCTCCCTGGCGGAAATCAACCCGCTCGTCACCACCGAGGACGGCCGGGTGATGGCTTTGGATGCCAAGCTCAACTTCGACAGCAACGCGCTGTATCGCCATCCGGACATCCGCGAATTGAGGGATTTGGATGAAGAGGATCCCAGGGAAGTGGAAGCTTCCAAATACGATCTGAGCTATATCGCCCTGGACGGCAATATCGGCTGCATGGTCAACGGCGCCGGACTGGCGATGGCCACGATGGACATCATCAAGCATTACGGCGGAGAGCCGGCCAACTTCCTGGATGTGGGCGGCGGCGCCACCGCCGAGAAGGTGACGGAAGCCTTCAAAATCATCCTGTCCGACGAAAATGTGAAGGGGATCCTGGTCAATATTTTCGGCGGAATCATGAAATGCGACGTGATCGCCACCGGAGTGGTCGAAGCGGCCAAACAGGTGGGGCTGGACCGTCCGCTGGTGGTGCGTCTCGAGGGGACCAACGTGGAGCTTGGCAAAAAGATTTTGGAAGAGTCCGGTCTGAAAATCATCGCCGCCGATTCCATGGCGGACGCGGCGCAAAAGATCGTTTCCCTGGTGAAATAAACACTGAGCACGTTGAAGAAAGGCGGGTTGGGCGTTGAGCATATTCGTGAACAAGGACACCAAAGTGATTACGCAGGGAATCACCGGATCCAACGGGATGTTTCACACCAAGCAGGCGCTGGAATACGGAACGAAAGTGGTTGCGGGGGTAACTCCGGGCAAGGGCGGAACCTCCGTCGAGGGCGTCCCGGTTTTTGACACCGTTGAGGAGGCGGTCAAAGAGACGGGAGCCAACGCGTCGGTCATCTACGTTCCCCCGGCCTTTGCCGCTGATGCGATCATGGAAGCGGTGGATGCGGAACTGGATTTGGTGGTCTGCATCACCGAGGGTATACCCGTCCTCGACATGGTCAAGGTGAAGCGGTACATGGAAGGGAAGAAAACCCGTTTGATCGGCCCCAACTGCCCGGGAGTGATCACGCCGGGCGAGTGCAAGATCGGCATCATGCCCGGATACATCCATATGCCCGGGAAGGTAGGAATCGTCTCCCGCAGCGGAACCCTCACCTATGAGGCGGTTCACCAGCTGACCACCCGTGGCATCGGGCAGTCGACGGCGGTCGGGATCGGCGGAGACCCGGTCAACGGAACCAATTTCATCGACGTTCTCAAGGAGTTCCAGGCGGATCCGGACACCTTGGCGGTCATCCTGATCGGTGAGATCGGAGGCACGGCCGAGGAAGAGGCCGCCGAGTGGATCCGTCAGAACATGGATAAGCCGGTGGTGGCCTTCATCGGCGGTCAGACGGCTCCTCCGGGCAAGCGGATGGGTCATGCGGGGGCCATCATTTCCGGAGGAAAGGGAACGGCCGCCGAAAAGATCGCCAAGCTTCAGGAATGCGGCGTGAAGGTGGCTCCCACCCCGGCCGACATCGGCGAGACGTTGGTTCAGGTCCTGAAGGAGAAAGGTTTGCTGGAGCAGTGCATCACGAAGAAATAGACATCGGCTTTCTGGGGACCGCCCTGCGGTCCCCCGTTTTTTGGAGGGAGTGCGATGGAAGAGCGGGACGGATTGATCGCGATGCACCAAATCCAGGGGATCGGTTGGCACACGTTGCATAAATTGTTGGAAGCGGGATGGAATCCCGCGGGAGAATTGACTTCTGACCTCCTGCAGCACCTCAGGGACCTCCGCGTCCCGGGAAGCACGGTGGAGCGAATCCGCGGGAAGTGGAACCCGTCCTTCGTCCGTCGGGTGAAGGAGGAGCTGAAACGGCGCAGAATCGCCGCCGTCACCTATTTTGATCCGGAATACCCGGAATATTTGAAAGAGATTGCCCAGCCTCCCTGGGTGCTCTACATCAAGGGGGATCTCTCCCTCCTTTCCGGAGTGTGTTTGGCCGTGGTGGGCACGCGCAATCCGACGCACTACGGGAGGCGGGTTGCGCGGAAAATGGCGGCGGAGATCGCTTCTCGGGGATGGGTGGTTGTGAGCGGCATGGCTGCCGGCGTCGATTCAGAGGCCCACCGGGGCGCTCTGGAAGCGAACGGGAAAACGGTCGCCGTCCTGGGAACGGGGGTGGATGTCGTTTATCCGAAGCATCTCCGCGGACTTTACGCGGAATTGGCCGAAAAGGGAGCGGTCTGTTCGGAGATGCCCCCGGGGACGGCTCCCCGCCCCGGCCTCTTTCCCCAGAGAAACCGGATCATCAGCGGCCTCTCCGTGGGTACGCTGGTGGTGGAGGCGGCGGAGCGTAGCGGCGCTCTCATCACCGCCGATTTCAGCATGGAGCAGGGGCGGGAGGTGTTTGCCGTCCCCGGTCCCGTCACGTCGGAGAAGAGCGCGGGCACCAACCGGCTGATCCAACAGGGCGCCAAGTGCGTGACCGGCGTGCAGGACATTCTGGAGGAGTTTCCTTCCCTGGATCAATCTCCACGGGCTCCGGCGGAATCGACGGAACCTTCCGACCTTTCTCCGGAGGAAGGACTGCTGCTTTCCTTCATCAGAGACGAGCCGGTGCACATCGACGAACTGAGGGAGCAAATCTCCCTCCCGCCCGGGGAGATTCACAGGCATCTGCTTTCGCTCCAGTTGAAAAAACGGATCCGGCAACTGCCGGGGTCGCGGTTTGTCAGGGAAGGATGAGATCCGGTGTTTTAAGAGGAGCGGTTTCGGGGGAATGACATGACAAAGGGCTGGAAACCATTTGGATGAACCGTCGGAGGTTCCGGCGGAAGGACTCCCCGGTTGCCGCAGGCACCGGATATTTGTTATCGTTACAGATGCGACCTCGTCTTGGTGGATCCGACATGTGAAGAAAATGGAACGGTTTTCAAATAGAGGGGAGGACACGGGATGGCCGATTCGCTCGTCATCGTCGAATCGCCCGCCAAAGCGAAAACCATCGGCAAATATCTGGGAAAAAAATATATCGTCAAAGCTTCGATGGGACATGTGCGGGATCTGCCCAAAAGCCAAATGGGCATTGATATCGAACACCGCTTCGAACCGAAATACATCACCATCCGCGGCAAGGGTAACGTGTTGAAGGAGTTGCGCGAAGCGAAGAAAAAGGTGAAGCGGGTATTCCTTGCCGCCGACCCGGATCGGGAAGGTGAAGCGATCGCATGGCATTTGGCCCACAGCCTGGATTTGAGCCCGAATGAAAAATGCCGGGTGGTTTTCAACGAGATCACCAAACAGGCCATCCAGGAAGCTTTCAAAAACCCCCGTCCGATCGACATGGATCTGGTCAACGCCCAGCAGGCACGGCGCATTCTGGACCGGCTGGTCGGTTATGGGATCAGCCCGATCCTGTGGAAAAAGGTGAAGAAGGGTTTAAGCGCCGGACGCGTTCAATCCGTGGCCGTCAAGCTGATCATCGACCGGGAAAAGGAGATCCGGGAGTTTAAGCCGGAGGAGTACTGGACGGTCACGGCGGAACTGTTGAAGGGGAACGAGTCCTTCCGGGCGAAGTTTTACGGCTATGGGAAGGAAAAAACGGAGCTGAAGAACGAAGAGGAGGTCAAGGCGCTTCTCGAGCGAATCAAAGGAAAGCGATTCGTCGTCGAAGAAGTGAAAAAGAGCCAGCGGCGCCGCAATCCGGCTCCGCCTTTCATCACCAGCACCCTGCAGCAGGAGGCGGCGAGAAAGCTCAGGTTCCGGGCCTCCCGTACCATGGCCGTCGCGCAGCAATTGTACGAAGGCGTGGACCTGGGTCCCGAGGGTTCCGTCGGATTGATCACCTACATGCGGACCGATTCGACCCGGATCGCCGAGACGGCCCAGCGGGAAGCGCTGGCATGGATTAAGCATGCCTTCGGAGAGCCCTATCTGCCGGATACTCCGCGTCGGCACCGGACAAAGGCGGGCGCCCAGGATGCCCACGAAGCGATCCGACCCACGTCGGTGGAGCGTACGCCCGAAAAGGTGAAAAGCTATCTGAGCCGGGATCAGTACCGCCTGTACAAACTGATCTGGGAGCGTTACGTGGCCAGTCAAATGGCCCCCGCAGTCATGGACGCCGTCACCGCGGACATCCGCGTTGGGGATGCGTTGTTTCGGGCGACGGGTTCGACGGTCAAATTCCCCGGCTTCATGAAGGTGTACGTGGAAGGCACGGACGACAACAAAACCGAGGAAGAGGCGCGGCTGCCGGAGCTGGAAAAGGGTGAGACCCTGAAACGAAAATCGGTGCAGCCGAAACAGCATTTCACCCAGCCTCCGCCCCGGTATACGGAGGCCCGGCTGGTCCGAACCCTGGAGGAATTGGGAATCGGAAGGCCGTCCACCTATGCCCCCACCCTGGAGACCATTCAAAAGCGGGGTTATGTGACGCTGGAGGACCGCCGCTTCGTGCCGACGGAGCTGGGCGAGATCGTCACCCAGTTGATGGAGGAATTTTTTCCGGAGATTTTGGATGTCGAGTTTACGGCCAACATGGAGGAAGAGCTGGATCAGATCGAAGAAGGGGCCGTGGATTGGGTTCAAATCGTCGACGAATTTTACCGCCCCTTTCACCGGCGCCTTACGATTGCGGAAAAAGAGATGGAAGAAGTGGAGATCAAGGACGAGGTTTCCGATGAGGTCTGCGAGAAATGCGGAAGCCCGATGGTGTACAAGATGGGCCGGTACGGGCGGTTTTTGGCCTGCTCCTCCTTTCCGGAGTGCCGCAACGCCAAACCGATCCTCAAATCGACGGGAGTTGCCTGTCCCAAGTGCGGCGAGGGGGAGATCGTGGAGCGGAAGAGCAAAAAGCGCCGCACCTTTTACGGCTGCAGCCGGTATCCGGAATGCGATTTCGTGTCCTGGGACAAACCCGTCCCCCGTCCCTGTCCCAAGTGCGGCAAATTGATGGTGGAAAAGAGGAGAAAAAAAGAGACCGTGATCCGCTGTACGGAATGCGGTTATGAGGAAGCGAAACCCTGAGGAGGTTACATGATGCCACAGACAGTAACGGTGATCGGAGCGGGCTTGGCCGGCAGCGAGGCGGCTTGGCAGATCGCACGGCGCGGGGTTCCGGTCCGGCTCATCGAGATGCGCCCTGTGAAACTGACGCCGGCCCACCGGACCGGACGTTTTGCCGAACTGGTCTGCAGCAACTCGCTCCGGGCCAAAGCCCTGACCAACGCGGTGGGGATTTTGAAGGAAGAGATGCGCCGGATGGACTCGCTGATCATGCGGTGTGCCGATGCCCATGAGGTCCCCGCCGGGGGCGCATTGGCGGTGGATCGGGAGTCCTTTTCCGCCGCGGTGACGGATGCGCTGAAACAGATTCCCCACGTGGAGATCCTCCACGAGGAAGTGACGGAGATTCCCGAAGGGATCGCGGTGATCGCCACGGGGCCCCTCACCTCCCCCGCGCTGTCCGAGGAGATCCGCCGCCTGACCGGGGAGGAGTACCTGTATTTCTACGATGCGGCGGCTCCCATCGTGGAAAAGGACAGCATCGACATGGACAGGGTGTTTGTCGCATCCCGCTACGGCAAGGGGGAGTCGGCCTACATCAACTGTCCGATGACGCAAGAAGAGTTCGATCGATTTTATGAAGCGCTCGTCTCCGCCGAGCAGGCCCCCCTCAAGGAATTTGAAAAGGAGATTTACTTTGAAGGATGCATGCCGATCGAAGTGATGGCCCGGCGCGGAAAGAAAACGATCCTGTTCGGTCCGTTGAAGCCGGTGGGTCTTACGGATCCGCGGACCGGAAAACGGCCCTATGCCGTGGTCCAGCTTAGGCAGGACAACAGTGCCGGAACGCTGTACAACCTGGTCGGCTTTCAGACGCATCTCAAATGGGGGGAGCAGAAGCGGGTGATCCGGATGATCCCCGGGCTGGAGCAGGCGGAAATTGTCCGGTACGGCGTGATGCACCGCAACACCTTCATCAATTCCCCCAGGTTGCTGCGACCCACGTACCAGCTGATCCGTCGGGAGGATCTGTTCTTCGCCGGCCAGATTACCGGAGTGGAAGGCTATGTGGAGTCGGCCGCATCCGGGTTGATTGCCGGGATCAACGCCGCCCGACTGGCGGTGGGACAGGATCCGGTGGTTTTTCCGGAGGAGACGGCGATGGGCAGCCTCGCCCGGTATATCACCACCGCCGATCCGAAACATTTTCAACCGATGAACGCCAATTTCGGTCTCCTTCCTCCCTTGCCGAAGAGGATCCGTTCCCGGGAGGAGAGGAACCTGCAATTCGCCGAACGGGCATTGAACAAGATTCGGGATTTTTCCCGGGAGCTGCACCGTTTGCCTTGCTAACCAATCGGTCGGTGTGCTAAGATGAAAGCTGAAACGGTTGCGGAATACATGGCTTTGATGAAACAGGCAGCATGGTCGTGCTGCTGTTTCTTTATGGTTATCCATTCATGGACGGTTGTGAAGTCTTTTTTTGTTCATCTCTGAGCAAAATGAAAACGGGATGAATCGGGGCGACAAAGGGGGATTCCAGGTGGAGGGGTTTCGCGGAACAACCATTTTCGCCATCCGTCACAAGGGGGCTGGAGCCATCGCGGGAGACGGCCAGGTGACCTTCGGCAATCAGATGGTCATGAAAAACCGGGCGAAAAAGGTGCGCAGGCTTTACCGCGGGAAAGTGGTCGCCGGCTTTGCCGGATCGGTGGCCGATGCCATGACCCTCTTCGAGAAGTTTGAAGGAAAGCTGGAGGAATTTCACGGCAATTTGACCCGTGCGGCCGTTGAGCTGGCCAAGGAGTGGCGGGCGGACAAGGTGCTGCGACGGCTGGAAGCGATGCTGATCGTCATGGATGCGGAACAACTGCTGTTGGTGTCGGGAACCGGTGAAGTGATTGAACCGGATGATCAGGTGCTGGCCATCGGGTCCGGAGGCGGATATGCGCTGGCCGCCGGGCGGGCTCTGAAAACCTACGCTCCGGAGATGAGCGCCCGGGAGATCGCGGAGGCGGCCCTGAGGATTGCCGGCGAGATCTGCGTGTTTACCAATCAGCACATTGTCGTTGAGGAGGTATAGGCGTGAACGGTGGATCGATCAACCGACAGGAGCAGATGACGCCGCGCCAGATTGTCGCCGAATTGGATAAGTACATCGTCGGCCAGCAGGCAGCCAAGCGGGCGGTCGCCATCGCCCTCCGCAATCGGTATCGCCGGTCTTTGCTGCCGGAGGAGCTGCGGGACGAGGTGGTGCCCAAGAATATTTTGATGATCGGCCCCACCGGCGTGGGAAAGACGGAAATCGCCCGCCGCTTGGCAAAGCTGGTCGGCGCCCCCTTCGTCAAGGTGGAAGCCACCAAATTCACTGAGGTGGGTTATGTCGGTCGGGATGTGGAATCGATGGTCCGGGACCTGGTGGAAACGGCCATCCGGATTGTCAAGGCGGAGCAGTTGGAAAAAGTGAAGGACAAGGCGGCCCAATTGGCTGACGAACGGATTGTCTCCATCCTGGTCCCGTCCAGGAAGACGGGCGGGTTCAAAAACCCCTTGGAGATGCTTTTCAACCAGACCGGCCACTCCAACCGCTCCCAGGACACCGGTACCGACGAGACGGGGATTCAGGAGCGCAGGAGGCAGGTGCGGGAGCGGCTGAAAAGGGGCGAGCTGGAGGAGGAGATCATTGAAATCGAAGTGGAGGAGCAGCTCCCGATGTTCGACATGTTTGCCGGTTCCGGAATGGAACAGATGGGCATCAACATGCAGGAAATGTTGGGGCAGTTCCTTCCGAAGCGGACGAAGAAGCGCCGCCTGCCCGTCCGGGAAGCCCGGAAGGTGTTGATCCAGGAAGAGGGTCAAAAGTTGATCGACATGGATCAGGTTACCCAGGAATCGATTCAGCGGGCGGAGCAGTCGGGGATCATCTTCATCGACGAGGTGGACAAAATCGCCGGCAAGGATCAGCGCGGAGGTCCCGATGTTTCCCGGGAAGGGGTGCAGCGGGACATTCTTCCCATCGTCGAGGGATCGACGGTGATGACCAAGTATGGCCCGGTGAAGACGGACCACATTCTCTTCATCGCTGCAGGAGCTTTTCACATCGCCAAGCCCTCGGATCTGATCCCCGAGCTCCAGGGGCGCTTTCCGATCCGGGTGGAATTGAACGACTTGACCGCCGACGATTTCTTCCGCATCCTGACGGAACCCAAGGGTGCGCTGATCAAGCAGTATACGGAACTCCTCAGAACCGAGGGAATCGAAGTGAAGTTCACGGAGGAGGCGATCCGCGAGATCGCCCGCCTGGCCGCCGAGGTGAACCGGGGAACCGAAAACATCGGGGCCAGGAGGCTTCACACGATCCTGGAGAGGCTGCTTGAGGAGCTGTCCTTTGAGGCGCCGGACATTCATCTGGAGGAGGTCGTGATCACCCCCCAATATGTGCAGGAACGGCTGGCCGATATCGTGCGGGATCGGGACATGAGCCATTACATTCTGTAGCCGGGGCGACGTTCGATCTCTGAAAAATCGATGTCCAATCCGGAAAAATTGAAGGAGTAATCGTTGCGGAAGCGGTTTTGCCTGTGGTATATTTATGAACGGTGTTAAGCACACACGTCGGCGGAGGTGGGCGGGCGGTGTCGCGAAGGCGATCCCGGCCGTGATGAAGCCGACGGAGGAATCAACCGAGAGAGGATGAAGGAGTTATGGCAGTCGTTTCGATGAAACAGCTGTTGGAAGCCGGGGTTCATTTCGGGCACCAGACGCGCCGTTGGAACCCCAAAATGGAAAAATACATTTTCACCGAGCGGAACGGGATCTACATCATCGACCTGCAGAAAACGGTGAAAATGATGGAGGAGGCTTACAATTACGTTCGCGAACTGGCTTCCCGCGGCGGGACCCTCCTCTTTGTCGGCACCAAGAAACAGGCTCAGGATGCGGTCCGCGAGGAGGCGGAGCGGTGCGGAATGTTTTATGTGAACCACCGCTGGCTGGGCGGCACCCTGACCAACTTCCAAACGATCCGCAAGCGGATTGAACGGTTGCACGAACTGAAGCGGATGGAAGAGGACGGAACCTTCGATGTTCTTCCCAAGAAGGAAGTGGTTCTCCTCCGCAAGGAGCAGGCTCGGCTGGAAAAATTCCTCGGCGGTATCAAGGAGATGAAGGAGCTGCCCGATGCGGTCTTCATCATCGATCCGAGGAAGGAGCGGATCGCGGTGGCCGAAGCGCGGAGGTTGGGAATCCCGATCATCGCCATTGTCGATACGAACTGCGATCCCGACGAAGTGGATTACATCATTCCCGGCAACGACGATGCCATCCGGGCAGTTCGCTTGTTCACGTCCAAAATGGCCGATGCGGTTCTGGAAGGGAAACAGGGCGAACAAAACGCTTCCTGAACCTTCAGCGAAAGGGTGGGTCCGGGGATTAGCCTCACCACCCTTTTTTATACAACCTTACGGCACGATGGATTCAAGGAGGAATCCGAAAGGAGACGGGTTGCCCCGAAGGAAACAAGGAGGGACATGAAATGGCGATATCAGCTGCTCAAGTAAAGGAATTGCGGGAAAAAACCGGTGCGGGGATGATGGATTGCAAAAAGGCCCTCACCGAAGCAAACGGAGACATGGACAAAGCGATTGAGATTCTGCGGGAGAAGGGCTTGGCCGCTGCCGCGAAAAAAGCGGGACGCGTCGCGGCGGAAGGGTTGGTCGAAGCCTACATACACGCCGGCGGACGCATCGGCGTTCTGGTCGAAGTGAACTGCGAAACGGATTTCGTGGCCAAGACCGAGGAGTTCCGTTCCTTTGTGCGCGAGATCGCGATGCAGATCGCGGCGATGAATCCCAAATATGTGAAACGGGATGAGGTTCCGAAGGAAGAGGTGGACAAGGAACGGGAGATATTGCGCACCCAGGCCCTCAATGAAGGAAAGCCGGAGCACATCGTTGAGAAGATGGTGGAGGGCAGGCTGGAGAAGCACTTCAAGGAGATCTGTCTTCTGGAGCAGCCGTACATCAAGGACGGAGACAAAACGATCGAACAGCTGGTCAAGGAAATGATCGCGCGCATCGGAGAGAACATCGAGGTCCGGCGCTTTGTTCGCTTTGAACTCGGGGAAGGCATCGAGAAGAAAGAGGCCAATTTCGCCGAGGAAGTTTTATCGCAGGTCAAGGGCTAAGGATGCCCAAGGGAACACGGGGTGTTCCCTTTTTTTGAATAGGGGTGGCAAGACTCCCGGAAGGATGTGTGGAACGGAGGAAAGTCATGGAACGGCTCAATTATCGTCGCGTCGTTTTGAAGTTGAGCGGGGAGGCGCTGGCGGGGGATCAGGGATACGGCATCGATCCCAAGACGATTTCCTCCATCGCCAACCAGATTAAAGAAGTGGTGGAGATGGGTGTCCAGATGGCCGTTGTCGTCGGCGGCGGGAACATCTGGCGCGGTATGGCGGGCAGCGCCAAGGGGATTGACCGGGCCACCGCCGATTACATGGGGATGTTGGCGACGGTGATGAATTCCCTGGCCCTTCAGGATTCCCTGGAAAAGGTGGGTGTACCCACCCGCGTCCAGACATCGATCGAGATGCGCCAAGTGGCGGAGCCCTATATCCGCCGCCGGGCGATTCGCCATCTGGAAAAGGGGCGGGTCGTCATCTTCGCGGCGGGAACGGGAAATCCCTTCTTCTCCACCGACACCACCGCGGCACTCCGCGCCGCGGAGATCGAGGCGGACGTGATCCTGATGGCGAAAAACAATGTGGACGGGGTGTATTCGGCGGATCCCAGCCGCGACCCCCGTGCCGTGAAATACGAGACCCTCACTTATCTGGACATGCTCAATCAGGGGCTGGGGGTCATGGATTCGACGGCGTCCACGTTGTGCATGGACAACGATATCCCGCTCATCGTCTTCAATATTTGCACGGAGGGGAACATCCGCCGTGCGGTGATGGGGGAACAAATCGGAACCGTAGTGAGGGGGAGTCTGTAATGCTGGAGAACATCAAAAAGCAATCCGCTGAGAAAATGGAAAAGGCGATTCAGGTGCTGAAAAAGGATTTGGCCAGCATGCGCGCGGGCCGGGCCACACCCGCTCTCCTCGAAAAGGTGACCGTTTCCTATTACGGAAGCGAGATGCCCGTCAACCAGCTGGCCAACATTTCCGCGCCGGAACCCCGCCTGTTGGTGGTTCAGCCCTGGGACAAGTCCGCCTTGGCCGAAATCGAACGGGCCATTCTGAAGTCGGAATTGGGGCTTACCCCCACCAATGACGGTAACGTGATCCGGATCACCATCCCGGCCCTGACGGAAGAGCGCCGGGCGGAGCTCGTCAAAGTGGTGAAGAAGAGCGGTGAAGAGTCGAAGGTGGCCATCCGAAACGTCCGCCGGGATGCCAATGAGGAAATCAAGAAGCTGGGGAAAAACGGGGAGATTTCCGAGGACGACGTTCGCCGCGGGCAGGATGAGATCCAAAAGCTGACGGACCGGTATATCCGGGAAGTGGACGAAGTGATCGCGGCGAAGGAAAAAGAGATTATGGAAATCTGACGGGAACGCTGCAAGGGGAGCGGGGATTCAATTTTGATCGAGCCATTTTTGTTATATACTTAGGTTGAATGGCCGGAGGACTACTGCGGAGGAATGGGCATGATCCGATTTCTGAAAAGATGGTTGGCCGGGTCGAAGCAGCCGGATGGGGAGGACTTGCTTTCTAAGGTGCGAAGAGGCCCCATACCGCGTCATGTGGCGATTATCATGGACGGCAACGGGCGGTGGGCCAAGAAGCGGGGGCTTCCCCGGGTGGCCGGCCACCGGGAAGGGATGAACACTGTCCGGGAGATCACCCGGGCCGCCGACGAATTGGGCATTGAGATTTTGACGCTCTATTCTTTTTCCACAGAAAATTGGAAGCGGCCCCGGGAGGAAGTGGATTATCTGATGAAATTGCCCCAGGAGTTTTTGCGTTCCGATCTGGATGAGCTCGTCCGACGCAATGTACAGGTTCGGATGATCGGCGATGAAACGCATCTTCCGGATCACACCCGGTCGGCGATTCGTCAGTTTCAGGAAGCGACCCGGAACAATTCGGGACTGATCCTCAATTTTGCTCTCAAT
Organism: Planifilum fimeticola; assembly: GCF_003001905.1. Taxonomy (NCBI): domain Bacteria; kingdom Bacillati; phylum Bacillota; class Bacilli; order Caryophanales; family Thermoactinomycetaceae; genus Planifilum; species Planifilum fimeticola. The sequence goes on along the minus strand of NZ_PVNE01000004.1, from coordinate 145,463 downwards.
TACGGATCGCGGGACGAAATCCTCCGGGCCGTGCGTCGGATCATAGAGGATGTTCAATCGGGCAAAATGGAAAAGGATGCGGTGGATGAAGCGGTCATGGACCGCTATCTGTACACCGCGGGCCTGCCGGATCCCGATCTGGTCATCCGCACCAGCGGTGAGATCCGAATCAGCAATTTCATGCTGTGGCAATTGGCTTACAGCGAGTTGTGGTTTACGAATGTTTCCTGGCCCGAATTTAGGAGAGATCACTTTTTTCGCGCCATCGAAGATTACCAGCACCGTTCCCGTCGTTTCGGCGCGGTGTAAGGACTGGAGAGTCGTTGGATGAAGCAGCGAATCATCACTGGGGGGTTGGGGGCCGCCGGTTTTCTGTTCGTGTTGTGGCTGGGTGGCAAATGGTACGCAGGATTGATCGCCCTCCTGGCAACGGTGGGCTATGCGGAATTTTGCCGAATGGGGAGGATTCCATGGCTGAGCCGGTGGTCCGTCCCCGGCTTTCTGATGGTATGGAGCATCCTGTTTGCCGGCATGACACACGAGGGAACGGCCGCCTCCTCCTTCGGGCTCGACGTCGTTCTCACCGGTTTGGTTATTTTTTTCCTTCTGATGGTCATCAGCCGCAATCGCACGGATATTTTTCGGACGGCCTATCTTTTTTCCGGCGCCTTATACATAGGTTTCGGCTTTTCTTACATGATACAGATGAGGTGGATGACGGACGGGTTGCTTTGGTCCCTGTTTGTTCTCGGTGTGATTTGGGCGGGGGATACCGGAGCCTACTTTGTGGGACGGAAATTCGGGAAGAGAAAACTGTGTCCGGAGATCAGCCCGAACAAAACGGTGGAGGGTTCCGCGGGCGGCTTGATTTTGTCGGTGATCGCCGGGCTTTCCATCGCGTCGGCCATCCCGGCGCTGGACTGGCAGTCCTCCTTGGTGCTCGCACTGCTTATCGCCGTGGCCGGTCAGCTGGGAGACCTGGTTGAATCGGCGATCAAGCGGACCACCGGTGTAAAGGATTCCGGAGGTTTGCTCCCCGGACACGGCGGCGTGCTGGACCGGTTCGACAGTTTGTTGTTCGCGCTTTTGGTCATCCATCTCTTTCGGGTTGTATAGGAGGTAGATCGATGAAGCAACGGATCGCCGTTCTCGGTTCGACCGGTTCCATCGGCAAAAACACGCTGGCGGTGGTCCGGGAACATCCCGAACAATTTGAAGTGATCGGGCTGGCCGCGGGGAGCAACGTCCAGGAGATGGTGAGGCAAATTCGGGAATTTTCACCCCGGATCGTGTCGATGGCATCTCCGGAAGCGGCGGAGCAGGTGCAAAGAGAGGCGGGGCCGGGGGTCCGCGTGGTTTGCGGTGAGGAGGGGGTCTCGGAGGTGGCCACTCATCCCGAGGCTTCCATCGTGGTTTCCGCGATTGTGGGCAGCAGGGGGTTGCGTCCCACCCTGGCGGCGATCCGAGCCGGGAAAACGATCGCTTTGGCCAACAAGGAAACCCTGGTGATGGCCGGATCGATCGTGATGCGGGAGGCCGAAAAGGCGGGGATTTCCATCCTTCCCGTCGACAGCGAGCATTCGGCAATTTTCCAGTGTCTCAACGGAGAACGGACCGCGGAAGTCCGCCGGCTCATTTTGACCGCCTCCGGCGGGGCGTTTCGGGATTTGCCTCGGGAAGCGCTGGGATCCGTCACCCGGGAGCAGGCGCTGACCCATCCCAACTGGTCGATGGGCGCAAAGGTGACCATCGATTCGGCCACGATGATGAACAAGGGCTTGGAAGTGATTGAAGCCCGCTGGCTGTTTAACATGCCCTATGATCGCATCGACGTGGTGATTCATCCAGAGAGCATCATTCATTCCATGGTGGAATTTCGGGACGGTGCGGTGATGGCGCAGCTGGGAACGCCCGACATGCGGGTGCCGATCCAATACGCTTTGAGCTACCCCGAACGCCTGCCGTTGACCGCTCGGCCTCTCGACTTGATCGCCCTTGGAGCGCTCCATTTCCGGCCGGCCGATTTCAACCGCTATCCGTGCCTGAAAATGGCGTATGAAGCCGGCCGCGCGGGAGGAACGATGCCGGCGGTGCTCAACGCGGCCAACGAGGTGGCGGTGGAGCGCTTTTTGGCTGGGGAAATTCCCTTCTTGGCCATCGAAGAGGTGATCGAGCGGGTTCTTTCCATGCACGGTTGCATTTCCGATCCCACGCTGGAAGCGATAGAAGAAGCGGATCGATGGGCCCGGGAGCAGGCGAAGGCTTGCCCGGTCAATCCATCGGCGGTTTGATCAACGAAGGCGGTGATCCTTTCCATGCTGACCATCGTGGCGTTCATTCTGGTGTTGAGCGTGCTCGTTTTCATCCACGAGCTGGGCCACTTTCTATTCGCCAAGCGGGCGGGCATTTTGGTTCGGGAGTTTGCCATCGGCTTCGGGCCGAAACTGTTTTCGATCTTTAGGGGGGAAACCCTGTATTCGATCCGGGCGCTCCCCCTGGGCGGGTTCGTCCGGATGGCAGGGGAGGATCCCGAAACGGTGGAGATCCCCACCGGGTCAAGGGTGACCGCTGAGCAGGAAGAAAAGGGCCGGCTGATCCGGATTTACCTCGGAGACGTTCCCGCAAAGGGCAAAGTCGTCACCGGCAAAGTGTTGGAAATGGATCTGGAAAAGGAGCTGTTCCTCGTCCTGGAGGATGAGGAGGGGAGGCAGACGCGCTTTTCCGTCCATCCCCAGGCGGTCATCCAGCGGGATGAGAAAAATGTTCTGCAAATCGCCCCCCAGGATCGGCAGTTCGGATCGAAGACCATCGGCCAACGGGCATCGACGATCCTGGCCGGACCGGTATTCAACATCATCCTGAGCATCATCCTGTTTGCGATTTTGACGATGATGACCGGGGTGGAAACCAAAGTTTCGATCTACAAGGTCAATCCGGGCTCTCCGGCGGAACGGGCGGGCCTGAAAGCCGGCGACGAGATCGTTTCGATCGACGGGGAACCGATCCGAAATACCGAAGCCGTTTCCATGAACATTCAAAAGTCCAAGGGGGAACCGTTGACCTTTGAGGTGCGACGGGCCGGATCCACTTTCGAGCTCGAGGTGGATCCGGAGTGGAACGAGCAGAACAAGATGTACTGGATCGATGTGCAGCTTCAACCCCACATGCGGAAAGCCACTCTTTCGGAGGCCGTTGCGAGCGGCTTTAAGGACACGTATCTGTGGACGGTGCGGATTTTTGACGGATTCGGCCAGTTGATCACCGGACAGATCGGCATCGAAAGCCTCGGCGGACCGGTGCAGATCGCCTCGATTACCGGACAGGCGGCAGAGGCGGGCTCCATTCCCCTGATCCGCTGGACGGCATTGTTGAGCCTCTATTTGGGGGTGTTCAATCTGTTGCCGATCCCGGCCCTGGATGGAAGCCGGTTGGCCTTCATCGCTTTCGAGGCGGTTCGCGGACGGCCGGTGGATCCCAACAAGGAAAGCCTGGTCCACTTTGTGGGCTTTGCGCTGCTCATGATGTTGATGCTGGTGGTGACCTACAACGATATCATGAGGGTGTTTTACAGCGGTTGATATGAGAAGACGGGGAGCCTTCGCGATTTTCCGCCTGACTTATTCTCCGGAGCCGCCCGGCGGAAATCGGGTCCTTCCCGTGCGTTTATCTGCGGGAGCCTATCGGCTCTCCTGATTTTTATGTGTGCAGGTTTTTCGGTTCACTTGCCGAAGTACTCTCATATCCACGCAGATAATCAGGGGGAAAATCATGTCCAAAAAGAAAAAAAAGAACAGCCAAAAGATGGCATTGAAAAAAAAGGCCAAGGCGAGGGAGCGAAGGATCCGGACCCTGACCCTGTGGACGGTGATCATTTTGATTCTGGTCGGCGGATTGTATTTCTTGACATCCGTCCTTTCCGATCAGCAGGCGAAGCCGGTGGATGAAAAGATCTTCGCCTATGAAAGACAACCCGTGATCGGAAATCCGGACGCTCCGGTCAGAATCGTGGAATTCGGGGACTACAAGTGCCCGGTATGCAAGCGGTTTACAGAGGAAATCTTTCCCCAGCTGAAGCGGGATTTTCTGGATACGGGCAAGGCGGGCATGTATTTTATCGACAAACCGTTTATCGGTGAGGATTCGGTGACGGCCAGCATGGCCGCAGAGGCGGTTCACCGGCAGAAACCGGAGGCCTTCTGGACTTTTTACAAGGTGGTTTACGCCCATCAGGGATTGGAGACCGACCAGTGGGCCACGGTCCCGTTTCTCGTGGAGCTGGCCAAAAAAGAAGTGCCGGATATCGACCACGCCCGGATGGAGCGGGAGCTGAACGACCAGGTCTACAGGAAAGAGGTGGAGGCGGACCGGAAGATCGCCGCGGAATTGGGAGTCGATTCGGTTCCCACTCTCTTCATCAACGGGAAGCGGGTGGATCAGGATACCGTGTTCGATTATCCCTCCCTGAAGAAGCAGATTGAAGAAGAGCTGAAGGGAAGCAGGTAGGGGGAGAGGTGAATCGGGTTTGGGCTGGATTCGCGATTACGGCCTTTATCTGGCATGGTTGGTGGCGCTCATCGCCACGGGCGGAAGCCTCTATTTCAGCGAGATGGCCGGTTTCATTCCCTGTGAATTGTGCTGGTATCAGCGGATCCTGATGTATCCTCTCGCGGTGATTCTCGGGGTCGCTTCGTATCGGGACGACCGTTCCGTCGTCCTTTATTCCCTTCCCCTCAGCTTGAGCGGTGTAGCATTGTCCGCCTTCCACTATCTTCTGCAAAAAGTTCCCGGGATGGCCGGGCTCTCTCCCTGCAAGGAGGGGATCCCCTGTTCCGGTCAATATATCAATTGGCTGGGCTTTATCACCATCCCATTTCTGGCTTTCGTGGCCTTTGTCCTGATATCCCTGCTGTTGGCGGCCGCCAGGAAGGGGAGCGACTGAAGAAAATGATCGGGAAAGAAACGGCCCGGATCCCCGGGCCGTTTCTCCCGTTAATGGGGGGTTCAACCCTTCCGGGCTGTCCAGAGGGTCCACCGGTCCCGGTCCGAAATGGAGGATGTGACGCCTTGGCGGGACAGCCCTTCCGTGATGAATCCGACCAGATCACGCAATTCGTCATCCGACAACCGGTGGAGGATGGACCGGCCGATGCGGCCCAGGAAGTCCCTTTCCAGTTCCCCGAGGTCGCGGAAAATTTTTCTCGTCTCCCAAAATCGCCGGGTTTTCACCCCGTGAAAACCCGTTTCCGCGAGGGCGCGCTCGAGGCTGTGCAGATCGGGGCGGCGCCGCTTTTCCTCCTCCAGCAAGTTTGGAAACCGTTCAAAGAGGAAGCCGCGGAGATGACCGGGACCTCCGGGAAGACGGCAATCTTCCAGGGTGCGGTCCTGGATGATGATCCTTCCTCCCGGGCGAAGCAGCCGATAGGATTCCAAAAGCACCTCGGTCGTTTTTTCTGCGGAGAAGTGGTGAATCACCGCCCGCAGCAACACCAGGTCATAGGACGAATCCGGGAGGCCGGTGTCGGCGGCGTCGGCCTGAATCCACCGGATTCGCTGCGCCGTCTGTTGTTTGCGGGCCGCTGACAGCATTTCTCCGGAGAAATCCACGCCGGTGACCCGCGCGCCCATCTCCGCCATCGCCCGGCTGTAGATCCCTCCGCCGCATCCGATATCGACGGCGTCGATGCCCCGCAAATCGACGAGGCTTTGCATGAGGGTTTTCCACTCGGAGGAGGCGGAGCGGGATGCGTAGGAGAGGCGGTTGGCGGGATCGAAGAAATCGATGGTCATGGGAATCACCTTCTTTTGGACTTTGTCGAAGGACCGGAGGGGATTGCGACCGTTCCGCTGCCCGGCTGTTATCTGACCGCGATCCACATGCCCTTTCGCAGGATCAGCTGAGCCGGTCCCGCGGGTGGATGTAAGAGCAGCAGCTCCCGCGTCGGTTGCGGGGCCTCCCGAAGCGTGCGGAGGGCTTCCTCCTGCCTGTGGGCAGGGGTTTTGGCCCTTTGGAACCATTCCTCCAGAACGACGGGCGTCTCCCACTTCCGCAGGACGGTCACCGTTGAAAATCCCGCATTCCGGAGCAGGCGGGTCCAGCCGGACAGGGTGCGAACCCGGAAATGGGAAGGGTCCCGGAGGGTCTCCACCCGGTTGAGCAGCTCGTCGGCTTCTTCGGGTACATAATTGTCCACCAGGATCATCCGCCCGCCCGGCACCAATACTCTGCGCGCTTCGGCAAAGGCCCGTTCCGCCCGTGGAAAGTGATGGGCGGCGATGCGGCAGGTGACCACGTCAAACAACCGGTCCGGAAAGGGAAGGCGCTCGGCGTCCCCCTCCGCCCAAGTGACATTGTCGATGCCCCGTTGTTCCGCCTCTTTGGCGGCGATGCGCAGCATTTCCGGCGTCAGGTCATATCCGACGACCCGGCGGACGCAACGGCTGAGGGCGAAGGCCGTGTGTCCGGCGCCCGTGGCGATGTCCAGGGCCAAGAGGGGGGAGGGGCACCGGCCGATTTCCTCTGCGATCCATTCCAGGTCACGCCCCTTGGCATGGATTGCGCTGTCCCGGTAGTTGCGGCCGGCGTGTTCGAACTGTTTTTTCACTTTTTCTTTGGTATTGTCCATGAATATCCTCCTTCACGGTAAAATTCAACCCTGCATCCGCCCTGGGGCTCATCGCAACGACGGGCTCCCGGAAGGGCCGCATCAGGTCGGTCGAGCCTGTGTTTCATTGGATGAAACACAATTTCTCCTGGTGATATAAATGTACTCCAGGGGAACTTTGTCTGTCAATCGGTTTCAGGAAAAAAGGAGTGAAGGTGTCCCGTGAGGAAGATTTTTTGAGGCGGATATGCAGCGATCCAAAGCAAAAGAAAACCGCACTGGCTGTGGTTCCCTTGTCCATTTTTTGATACACTGATGGGAGCGATAAAAGGTGTTGGTGGAAAAGGGGAGGTTTTGGCCCCATGGCGACGCCGGAGGTCAAGAGAGAGAGACTGGAACAGCTCTTTTCCCGGGCGGACCTGCCGCGGGAATGGTTGGAGAAACATTTTGAGGGCGCGTATATCGAGAAGATTCAGGTAAGCCTTTCCCGAAAAACGTGGACGCTGTTTCTCTGTCTGAAACGACCGGTTCCGCCCCACATATGGAAGGAGGTGGAATCCCGGCTCGGTTCGGCGCTGGGCCGTGCGGCCGGGGTGTCGATCCGTCTGCGGCCGGCGGGCGCTGATCCGGAGCAGCTCGTCCGCTTGTACTGGGAATGGATCCGAAAAAAGGTGGCCGAAGATGTGTCCGCGGCCGCCGCAGGCTGGATGGGAAGAGCGGAGTGGCGCTGGGAAAAGGACGGGATGATCATTGTGTTTCCCCACCCGATGATGGCCAAGATGGCTGAGCAAAAGCGGCTGGATCGGGTGATCGCTTCGATCATCCGGGAGGTGTCCGGAACGGAGATCCGCGTCACGCTCGAAAGCCGCTCACTGGAGGAGGAACAGAACCGGTTCCGCGAACAACAGCAGGCCGAGGAACGGAAATTGAAGGAGCAGGCCCTGGTGGAAAGGGAATCGGCGTCCGCGCCGAAGTCGGCGCCCTCCATCGACGGAGATTTGGTCATCGGATATGCGATCCGGGAAGAACCGGTCCCGATTCGCAGGATTACCGAAGAGGAGCGGCGCGTCGTACTGAAGGGAGAGGTGTTCAAGTCGGAAATCCGGGAGCTGCGCAGCGGTCGTACGCTTCTCACCTTCAACTTGACGGACTTCACCGATTCCATCCAGGTGAAGATGTTTGCACGGGACAAGGAGGACGCCGCCCTCTTGTCCAGAGTGAAGGACGGCATGTGGGTGACCGTAAGGGGGGCCGTCCAGTTTGACAATTTCGCCCGCGAACTGGTCCTGATCGGAAACGACCTCAACGAAGCGGAGCCGGTGAAGCGCGCCGACAACGCCGAAGAAAAGCGGGTGGAGCTCCATCTGCACACGGCGATGAGCAACATGGACGGAGTGAATGATCCCGGAGAAATGGTGAAGCGGGCGGCGGAATGGGGGCATCCCGCCGTGGCCATCACCGATCACGGAGTGGTTCAGGCTTTTCCCGAAGCGCATGCCGCTGCCAAGAAGCACGGCATCAAGGTGATCTACGGGGTGGAGGCCTACCTGGTGGACGACGGAGTCCCCATCGTGATGCGACCCGCACCCCGGAACCTCCAGGAGGACACCTATGTTGTTTTTGACGTGGAGACGACGGGGCTCTCGGCCGTGCACGACACGATCATCGAATTGGCGGCGGTCAAGGTGCGGGGCGGAGAGATCGTGGACCGTTTCAGCTCTTTTGCCAATCCCCGGCGGAAGCTGACGTCGACGATCACCGAATTGACGGGCATCACCGATGAGATGCTGGAGGGCGCCCCGGAGGTGGGGGAGGTGCTTCAGCGCTTTCTCGAATTTGTCGGCGACAGCGTACTGGTCGCTCACAATGCCCGCTTCGACATGGGGTTTCTCCAGATGGGCGTTCAGCGGCTGGGTCTCGATTCGATCACCAATCCGGTGATCGACACGCTGGAGATGGCCCGCTCCCTCTATTCGGGTCTGAAAAATTACCGGCTGAACACCCTGTGCAAACACTTCGGCATTGAACTGAAGCAGCATCACCGGGCCATCCACGACGCGGAAGCGACCGGCCATCTGCTGTGGAAGATGGTGGAGGATTGCCTGGCGAGAAAGATCGGTCGTCTCGACCAGTTAAACGAGATGACCGGCCGGCGCGATGTGTCCCGGCTTCGGCCGTTCCACGCGGTGCTGCTGGTTCGGAATCAGACCGGCCTGAAGAATTTGTACAAGCTGATCTCCCTGTCCCATTTGGAATATTTTCATCGCGTTCCCCGCATTCCGAGGAGCGAACTGGAGAAGTACCGGGAGGGATTGATCGTCGGTTCCGGTTGTGAAAAGGGAGAGCTCTTCGAGGCGGCACTTCAGAAGTCGCCCCAGGAGGCGGAGGAAATCGCCAGCTTTTACGACTATATCGAGATTCAGCCGGTCGATGTGAACCGCCACCTGATTGAAAAGGGGATCGTGGAAAGCGAGGAACGGCTCCGGGAGACGAACCGGCTTTTGGTCCGGATCGGCGAAAAGCTGGGGAAGCCGGTGGTGGCGACGGGCAACGCCCACTACCTGGATGCATGGGAGTCGCTGTACCGGGAGATTCTCACGGCCAACCAGAGCGGCTTTCGCCGGAAGGATCCCCTCCCGCCGGCCCACTTTCGGACGACGGAGGAGATGCTGGAGGAGTTTTCCTATTTGGGGGAGGAAAAGGCCCGGGAGGTGGTCATCGCCGCCCCGCGGAGCATCGCCGATCAGATCGAGGAGTTGGCTCCCTTCCCCGACGGCACGCACACGCCGATCATCGAGGGGGCGGACGAGGAACTCCGTCGGATCTGCTATGAGACGGCGGAGAAGATCTACGGTTCTCCGCTGCCGGACATCGTGAAGGAGCGGCTGGAAAAGGAACTTGGCAGCATCATCAAGCACGGTTTTGCCGTCATCTATCTCATCTCCCACAAGCTGGTCACCAAATCCCTTTCCGACGGTTACCTGGTGGGTTCCCGCGGTTCGGTGGGATCGTCCTTCGTGGCGACGATGAGTTCGATCACCGAGGTGAATCCCCTGCCGCCCCATTATGTCTGCCCGAATTGCAAACACAGTGAATTTATTACGGACGGGTCCGTGGCTTCCGGCTTTGATTTGCCCGACAAGGATTGTCCCGAGTGCGGAACGAAGATGCGGAAGGACGGGCATGACATCCCCTTTGAGACCTTCCTGGGTTTCGAGGGGGACAAGACGCCGGATATCGACTTGAACTTCTCGGGGGAATACCAGCCGAGGGCGCACAAGTACACCGAGGAATTGTTCGGAAAGGATTACGTGTACCGGGCGGGGACGATTTCCACCGTCGCGGAGAAGACGGCCTACGGCTTCGTCAAGAAATATCAGGAAGAGATGGGGCTTACGCTTCGCAATGCCGAAATCGAGAGGCTGGTTCGCGGATGCACGGGGGTGAAACGGACCACCGGCCAGCATCCGGGAGGCTTGATGGTGGTTCCCCAAAACCGGGACGTGTTCGACTTCACGCCGATCCAGCGCCCGGCGGACGATCCCAAAGCCCGGACGGTGACCACGCACTTCGATTATCACGCCATCAGCGGCCGGCTGTTGAAGCTGGATATTCTGGGCCATGATGATCCCACCGTCATCCGCATGCTGCAGGATCTCACCGGGGTGGACCCCAAGACGATCCCCGTGGACGACAAAAAGGTGCTCCAGTTGTTCAGCGGAACGGAGTCCCTCGGGGTGACGCCGGAGGAGATCGGGTGTTCCACGGGCACGCTGGGAATCCCGGAATTCGGGACCCGATTCGTCCGCCAGATGCTGGAGGATACCCGGCCGACCACCTTCGGCGAGCTGGTCCGAATATCGGGTTTGTCCCACGGGACGGATGTCTGGCTGAACAACGCCCAGGATTTGATCCGGAGCGGCACTGCGGTCTTGTCGGAGGTGATCGCCACCCGGGACGACATCATGATCTACCTCATATACAAGGGCATGAAGCCCAAAACGGCCTTCAAGATCATGGAAAAGGTGCGGAAAGGGAAGGGGCTTACCGAAGAAGAAGCGGACGAGATGAGAAAGCACGGGGTGCCGGATTGGTACATCGATTCCTGCCGCAAGATCAAGTACATGTTCCCCAAGGCCCACGCGGTGGCCTACGTGCTGATGGCGGTGCGGATCGCCTGGTTCAAGGTGTATTATCCCGCCGAGTACTATGCCACCTATTTCACCGTGCGGGCGGACGATTTCGATCTGGAGCTGGTGAACAAGGGGAAGGAAGCGGTCAATCGGAAGATCAACGAAATCAACGAAAAGGGAGCGGATGCCTCTCCGAAGGAAAAGGGGCTGCTCACGGTGCTGGAATCGGCCAGGGAAATGATGGCCCGGGGCCTCACTTTCCGTTCGATCGATCTGTATCGTTCCGAGGCGACCCGTTTTCTGGTGGACGGCGACGCCCTGCTGCCGCCCTTTTCCTCCGTCTCCGGAATCGGGACGAGTGCCGCCCGCAATATCGTCAAAGCGCGGGAAGAGGGAGATTTTCTGTCCATTGAGGATTTCCAGAAGCGAAGCCGCGTGTCCAGCGCCGTCGTGGAAGTGTTGGAGCGCCTGGGCTGTCTCCGCGACCTGCCGGAGAGCAATCAGCTGTCGCTGTTTTGAGCCGGTGTCTGAAGTTTGTCAATAGCCGATTGCCAGCCACCGGCGGTTATGATATAATCTTTGTGGCTATACTGGTAGCATGGATAGCGTCCCTGAGAAAGAGTGGGTTGTCGCCCACTCTTTCCCTTTGGATGCGGTTGGTGACAAACACCTGTGAGGATTGCGGGGAGGGACGAACGTGAACCGCAAAGTGACGGAGATTGTGGAGGAATTGGCAGCTCCCCTCCTGGCCGAAGACGGTTTGGAACTGGTGGATATCGAGTTTAAAAAAGAGGGAAAGAATCGTTTTTTGCGCCTGTTTATCGATCGGATCGAAGGCCGGGTGAGCCTGGAGGACATCAGCCGTGTCAGCGAGCGGTTGAGCAAGGAGCTGGACCGGGTGGACCCCATATCGGGGGCATACATTCTGGAGGTCTCCTCGCCGGGGGCGGAGCGCCCGCTGAAAAAGGAGCGGGATTTTGAAAGGGCCGTCGGCAAGCATGTTCACATCAAGACCTATGAACCCATTGAGGGAAGAAAAACCTTCGAAGGAACCCTGACGGATTTCACGCCGGAGAGGCTGACCGTGGAGGTGGACGGGAAGGAGATCACCATTCCATATCCCCTGGTGGCGAAGGCGAGGTTGGCGATTCTCTTTTAAGCAGGAAGGGAGGACAGCGCGTTGAATGCGGAGTTTATCGAGGCCCTCAATCAATTGGAAAAGGAGAAGGGGATCAGCAAGGACATTCTGCTTGAAGCCATTGAAGCAGCCTTGATTTCGGCGTATAAGCGGAATTTTCATTCGGCGCAGAATGTCCGGGTCGACATCGACCGGGAGAGCGGCAAGGTGCGCGTGTTTGCCCGAAAAACGGTGGTTGACGAGGTGGCTGATCCCCGCTTGGAGATTTCCCTCGAAGCGGCCAGAGAGATCAGTCCCTCCTACCAGCTGGGCGATATCGTCGAGATCGAGGTGACCCCGGCGGATTTCGGACGCATCGCGGCGCAGACAGCGAAGCAGGTGGTGACGCAACGGATCCGCGAAGCGGAGCGAAGCATCATCTACCAGGAATTTGTCGACCGGGAGGAAGATATCGTCACCGGTGTGGTCCAGCGGATGGATAACCGGTTTTTTTACATTGACCTGGGTCGAGTGGAAGCGCTGTTGCCGCTGTCGGAGACGATGCCGGGGGAACGCTTCAAACACGGAGACCGGGTGAAGACATACATCACCCGGGTGGAGAAATCGACCAAAGGGCCGCAGATTTTTGTTTCCCGAACCCATCCGGGACTCATCAAGCGCTTGTTTGAGCTGGAAGTGCCGGAAATCTACGATGGCATCGTGGAGATTCATTCGGTGGCCCGGGAAGCGGGGCATCGGTCCAAAATCGCCGTTTCTTCCCGGGATGAACAAGTGGATCCCGTCGGCGCCTGTGTCGGTCACCGGGGAATGCGGGTTCAGACGGTGGTGAACGAACTTCGGGGCGAAAAGATCGACGTGGTCCCCTGGTCGGAGGACCCGGAGGAATTTGTGGCCAATGCCCTCAGGCCCGCCAAGGTGACCCGGGTGGAAGTGGACGAGGAGGAAAAGGTGGCCCGGGTGGTCGTTCCGGACCATCAACTTTCGCTGGCCATTGGAAAAGAAGGGCAGAACGCCCGCCTTGCCGCCAAGTTGACGGGTTGGAAAATTGATATTCGAAGTGAATCCGAGGTGGAGAATCCGGAGACCGAGGAACCGGAGATGGAGGAACCGGAGGCCGAGGATCCTGCGAGCGAGGATCCGGCGAAAGTTTCGGAGGAGGATGTGTCCGGTTCCGAAGAGTCGCCCGATTGATGCGGCGATCTTTTTGAGCACGGAGGTGGCTGCAAGTGCGAGTGCGGAAGGTTCCCATGCGCAAATGCATCGCCTGTCAGGAGATGAAGCCGAAAAAGAGTCTCATCCGGATTGTTCGCACTCCGGAGCACGAGATTCTGGTGGACCCGACGGGAAAGAAGTCGGGGCGGGGAGCATACCTGTGTGCCAGTGCCGAGTGTTTTCAGCTGGCCAAAAAGCGAAGGTCGCTTGAGAAGGCGCTGAAGGTCAAGGTGAGCGATGAAGTGTATGCCCAGATGGAAGAAGCCGTCGACAGGGTCGAAAGCGATGGATAAGCTGTTGCAATTATTGGGTCTGGCTATGCGGGCGAAAAAGGTGGTCACGGGAACAGAAGCCGTTCTGAGAGCGATCCGGTCCGGCGAGGCGCGATTGGTGCTGGTCGCGGAGGATGCTTCTCGGGGTGCCTTGAAGAAGGTGCGGGACAAATGTTCCTTCTATTCGGTTCCCTTCATATGCTACGGTACGCGCGAAGCCTTGGGGGCTGCGATCGGCAAGCCGGAGCGGGTGGTTGTGGCCGTCACCGATCAAGGTTTTGCCCGGACGATGAGGAAATGGGTCCGAGTATCAGATGGGGGTGACGAGTTTGACGAAAATGCGCGTCTACGAATATGCGAGAAAGATGAATATGAGCAGCAAGGAAGTGCTCACCATCCTCAAGCGGATGAACATGGAAGTCAACAATCACATGAGCGTGATGAACGACGAGATGATCGAAAAGGTGGAACAGTTTTTCCGGGATATCAAAAAAGGCGCGGACAAAAAGGAAAGGGAAGCGAAAGAAGGAAAGACCTCACAGGGCGAAGAGACGAATCGTAAAGGAAGCGGCAATCGCGGCCGGCGACGCAATGGCCCGGTGAAGGCCCGGGGAAAACAGGGAGGCGAAGGAGCGGGACAAAAGCGGGAGCAACGGGGGAAAGGAAACCAGGCGTCCAACCCTCCGGTGAAGGCGGCCGTTGCCCAGGCCGGCACCGATGCAAGCCGGTCTTCTCGGAGAAAACCCAAGTCTTCCAAGGACAAGAACCGTTTCCAGGAGGTTCAGCAGGAAAGGGAAAGCTCGGAGAAATACCTGGCACCGCGCGGGAAAAAGGGCCGCAAGCGGCAGCAGGATAAAAAGGCGAATGCCCGTGAGAAACAAGCCCCCGTCCTGCCGACCAAATTGGAAATCACGGGACCCCTCACGGTGGGCGAATTGGCCAAGCGCCTGCGGAGAGAGGCTTCCGAAGTGATCAAAAAGCTGATGGGACTGGGTGTGATGGCCGCCATCAACCAGGAGATCGATGTGGATACGATCACCCTGGTGTCGGAAGAGTTCGGCGTGACGGTGGAGTACAAGGAGGAGGTCGACCAGGCCGCCTTCGAAGAGCTTGAGGAGACGGATGCTCCGGAGGATCTGAAAGAGCGGCCGCCCGTGGTGACGATCATGGGTCATGTCGACCACGGAAAAACGACCCTTCTGGACACGATCCGCCATACCAATGTCACGGCGACGGAGGCCGGTGGGATTACGCAGCACATCGGTGCGTACCAGGTGGAAGCCGGCGGGAAGAAGATCACCTTCCTGGATACTCCCGGCCACGCCGCCTTTACCACCATGCGCGCCCGCGGCGCCCAGGTGACGGATATCACGGTGCTGGTGGTGGCTGCCGACGACGGGGTGATGCCTCAGACCATCGAAGCGATCAACCACGCCAAAGCGGCGGATGTTCCCATCATCGTGGCTGTGAACAAAATCGACAAGCCGGAAGCCAATCCGGATCGGGTGAAGCAGCAGTTGACCGAACACGGTCTCGTTCCGGAGGAATGGGGCGGCGAAACGATTTATGTCCCCGTGTCGGCCTTGAAGGGCGAGGGCATCGACGAGCTCCTGGAGATGATTCTGCTCGTGGCGGAAGTGCAGGAATTGAAGGCAAATCCGGACAAGCGCGCCCGCGGCGTGGTGATCGAAGCGGAGCTGGATAAGAATCGCGGCCCGGTGGCGACCGTCCTGGTGCAAAACGGCACCCTCAAGGTGGGGGATGCCCTGGTTGCCGGCAATTATTTCGGGAAAGTCCGGGCGATGATCAACGATCGGGGGCGCCGGGTGAAGGCGGCGGGGCCCTCCACGCCCGTGGAAATTCTCGGGCTGTCCGACGTTCCCAATGCCGGGGATCCCTTCATGGTCTTCGAGGATGAGAAACAAGCCCGGACGATTGCCGATGTCCGCGCCGAGCGGCAGCGCCAGAAAGAATTGAAGGTCCAGACGCGGATCACGCTGGATGACCTGTACAAGCAGATCCAGGAGGGCGATGTGAAGGAACTGAACATCATCATCAAAGGGGATGTTCAGGGTTCGGTGGAAGCTCTGCGCGGAGGGCTGGAGAAGATCGATGTCGAGGGCGTGCGGGTGAAGATCATCCATTCCGGAGTGGGTGCAATTACCGAATCGGACATCATTCTCGCTTCGGCCTCCAATGCCATCGTCATCGGTTTCAACGTCCGACCCGAGCCCAACGCCCGGGTGATGGCGGAGCAGGAAAAGGTGGATCTGCGTCTTCACCGCGTGATCTATGACGTAATCGAGGAAATTGAATCGGCGATGAGGGGGATGCTGGACCCCGAGTACGAGGAGAAGGTGGTCGGAACGGCGGAGGTCCGCCAAACCTTCAAGGTCTCCAAGGTGGGAACCATCGCGGGTTGTTATGTGACCAACGGAAAAGTGGTTCGCGACGGAAAAGCCCGCCTGATCCGCGACGGCGTGGTGATCCACGAGGGGGAAGTGGACACCTTGCGGCGGTTCAAGGATGATGTCCGCGAAGTGGCCCAAGGTTACGAATGCGGGATGACCCTGAAAAACTTCAACGACATCAAGGAAGGGGACGTCATCGAAATTTACGTGGTGGAGGAAGTGGAACGAACCACATGATCGTCGGGATTCAGGAATGCCGTTGCCGGGTGATCGGGTCGGCTTCCCTGAAGGATAAGCGGCGCGTCATCAAGAGCGGGCTGGACCGGATCCGTCACCGTTTCAATTTGTCGGTGGCGGAGGTGGATTTTCAGGATGACCGTCAGCTGACCACCCTGGCGATGGTCGGCGTCGGCAGCGGCAAGCACGTGGTTGAGCGGGAACTCCGGCAGGCGCTCCGCCTGTTGGAGAATCTCGATGGCCTGGAAGTGTTGGACGCAGAGATCACCTACGCCTGAGCAGTGATGAGGAGGTGTCGCAGGTGGCCCGAATCCGTGCGGCTCGCGTCGGCGAGCAACTCAAAAAGGAGCTCAGCCAGCTGTTGCAACAGGAATTGAAGGACCCGCGGATCGGTTTCGTCACGGTGACGTCGGTGGAGATGAGCCGGGATTTGGAGCACGCCAAAGTGTTTGTCAGCGTCATGGGAGACGAGGAGCAGAAGAAAAAAACGCTGGAAGGGCTCGAAAAGGCGAAAGGCTTCCTCCGATCGGAAGCGGGCCGGCGGCTGGGGATTCGAAGGACCCCGGAAATCGTCTTCAAGATCGATCATTCGATCGAGCACGGCCAACACATTTCCAAGCTTTTGGAAGAAGTGAAACGAAGTGAGCCGGATGAATGAATTCTTCCGGGAGGCAGCTCGGTTCGTGTCCGAAGGGGAGCGGTTTTTGGTGGTTTCCCATGTCGATCCGGACGGCGATGCGATCGGCTCCACATTGACGGTGGGACATCTTCTTCGCCTTTTGGGCAAGCGGGCGGTGATGGCGAACGCGTCGCCGGTACCTGCGAAATATCGGGAACTCCCCGGCGCGGAAGAGATCGTCAGACCGCAGGATCTCTTCGACGAGCCCCCCTTTGAGCGGGTGATCGCCGTGGATGTGGCGGACGAGGATCGGATGGGCGATTGCCGGTCCCTCGTTGCTCCCGATGCCCGTTTGTTAAATGTCGACCATCATCGGACCAACACTCGTTTCGGCACCCATCACCTGATCAATCCCGAGGCGGCCGCGACGGCGGAGGTTCTGTACGACTGGATCGAATCGATGGGGATAAAGTGGACGAAGCCCCTCGCCTCCTGTGTCTACACCGGTTTGTTGACGGACACGGGCGGGTTTCGGTACAGCAATACCACACCGGCGGTGATGAAGCGGGCGGCCCGGCTGTTGGAATGCGGTGTCGACGCCCCTCGGATCGCGGAACAAGTCCTGGAAACTCTGACGATCGGGCAGCTCAACCTGCTCCGGCGGGCGCTTTCCACCCTCCGATTGTCGGAGGACAGACGGATCGCGTGGATGTGGCTCACCTTGCAGGATTTTTTGGAGGCCGAGGCCGGCGAAGGGGATCTGGACGGAATCGTCAACTATGCCCGGAACGTGATCGGAGTTGAAGTGGGAATCCTGTTCCGCCAGCTGAAAAGCGGTGCTGTCAAAGTGAGCCTGCGGTCCCGCCGATGGGTCGACGTCAGCGAAGTGGCCGGATTTTTCGGAGGCGGCGGCCACGCCCGGGCGGCCGGGTGCACGGTCGCAGGGGCCCGCGACGAAGTGGAGCGCCGCGTGCTGGAGCGGGTGGCGGAGGCGCTCGGACGATGACGTTGTTCGGCGTGATCCCCGTTTGGAAGCCGACGGGCATGACCTCCCACGATGTGGTGGCGGAACTGCGCTGCATGACCGGCCAGCGGAAAGTCGGACACACCGGCACGCTGGATCCGGCGGTGGAGGGCGTGTTGCCGATCTGCCTGGGACAGGCGACGCGCATAGCCGAGTTCATTCAAGAGCTGCCTAAGCGGTACGCCGGTTCGATGGTTCTGGGTGCTTCGACGGACACCCAGGATCAGACGGGAAGGATCCTCCGGGAGGAGCCGGTGGGACCTCTGGATCCGTCCAGGATTGATGAAGCTTTCCAGCAGTTTCAGGGGGAGATCGATCAGGTTCCGCCGATGGTGTCGGCGGTTCGGGTGGGAGGGCGCCGCCTCTATGAGTGGGCAAGGGAAGGGAAAGAGGTTCCGCGAAGGGCGCGGCGCGTCAAGATCTATGAGCTTGTCCGCACCGGGATGGGGCGGGAAGGGGATCGGTTGCGGATCGATTTCGAGGTTCTCTGCTCCAAGGGAACCTATGTCCGCACGCTCTGTGTCGATATCGGTGCCTGGCTGGGATACCCGGCTCATATGTCCCGTCTGGTCCGTGTTCAGAGCGGCCCCTTTTTCCTTCAGGATGCGGTGACGTTGGAAGAGCTGGGCGAGGTGGCGCGGCGCGGCAACTGGGAGGATGTTCTGGTTCCGCCCGATGCGGCCCTGGGGCACTTTCCCAGCCTGGTCGTCTCCTCTTCCGCCCGGCAGGGAGTGTTGAACGGGATGTGGCTTCAGCTGGAAAGGCCCTTGGACTTTCAGGCGGTCGGCGGTTTGGTGCGGGTCTACACGGAGGAAGGGGAGTTTTGCGCTCTGTATCGGCTTTCTGCTCCTGACATCGCCCGGCCGGAAAAAGTGTTTCGAAATGGGTGAAGCAGATGGAGACGGTGCAACTTTCATATCCCTTGGATTTGAAAAAAACGTATCCGCCCGCAGTGCTGGCGATCGGCTACTTCGACGGCGTCCATCGGGGTCATCAGACGGTGATCCGCCGGGCAAGGGATCTGGCGGCTCGGCTCGGGGTTTCTTCGGCGGTGATGACCTTTCACCCGCACCCCAGGGAAGTGCTGGGGAAGGCCAACATCTCCAGGTATATCACGCCGCTTCGGGACAAGCTTCGCCAGTTTGACCGCTTGGGTGTGGACCGGACGTATGTGATGAAGTTTGACCGCCTGTTCGCGGATCGGACCAAGGAGCAGTTCGTCGAGGAGGTATTGATCCCCCTTCAGGTGAAAGGGGTGGTCGTGGGATTCAATTTTTGTTTTGGACGAGGTGCTTCGGGGCGGGCCGAGGACTTGATAACAATGGGGAAAGGTCGGTTTCGGGTCGAAGTGATCACCCCGGTCCTCGAAGGGGAAACTCCCGTCAGCAGCACCCGTCTGCGGGAAGCCCTCGCCGCCGGGGATGTGGTCACGGCGGAGAAGATTTTGGGCCGCCCCCACTCGATTGAAGGGAAAGTGGTCACCGGAGACCGTCGGGGCCGGACCATCGGATTTCCCACAGCCAATTTGGACTTATCGGAGCCTTATGCCGTTCCCAAAAGAGGGGTGTATCTCGTCTCCGTTCCCCGCGGTGGCCGGGTGATTCCCGGCGTGATGAACATCGGACTGCGCCCCACCTTCCGGGACCCCGAACCAAAACTCACCCTGGAGGTTCACCTGTTGGGATTTGAGGATGACCTGTACGGCGAAATTCTGCGCGTTTATTTTCACCGCTTCCTCCGGGAAGAGAGGCGTTTTGACTCGGTAGACGAGCTGATCCGTCAGATCCGGGAAGATGTTCGGCAGGCGGAGGCGATTTGGCCGGAAATTGAATCCGGTACGAGGGAATAATTTTATCATGCGATAGAAGCTTGTTGAAAAATTGGGCTTCCAATTGGCTCCCCGGCGCGGACTGTGCTATAATTAATCGAGGCGGCGGCTCAGCCGCCGGATTCCAACAAACCTTGACGCGGGTGATCGAGGGCCTCGGCGATCTTCTGGGTCAAGGGGTTTAGAAAACGAGGAGGTGTAAAAGATGGCGTTGTCCCAAGAGCGGAAACGGCAGATCATCGAGGAATTTAAGATCCACGAAAACGATACCGGATCCCCTGAAGTGCAAGTCGCCATCTTGACCGAACGCATCAACGAATTGAACGAGCACTTGCGGGAGCACAAGAAGGATCACCACTCCCGCCGGGGTTTGTTGAAAATGGTCGGTCAGCGGCGCAACCTGCTCAACTACCTGAAGAACAAGGACATTACAAGGTACCGTAAACTGATTGAGAAGCTGGGTCTGAGAAGGTGACGGAAAAGCGGGGAACATCCCCGCTTTTTTCGGTCGGGGTCTTCTTCTACATACGGGGTGGGCAGGAAATACTGTTTAAATGAAGAATTTATGATTTGTGCACCGAGAGGAGGAAGCGATCCGACGATGGAACCGATGGAACCGAAGATATTCACTTTTGACTTGGCCGGACGACCCCTGAGAATGGAGATCGGCAAACATGCCAACTTTGCGAACGGTTCCGTGTTCGTTCGCTACGGCGACACGGTCGTCATCGCGACGGCGGTCGCGTCGAAGGAAACGAAGGATACCGATTTTTTCCCGCTCACGGTCAACTATGAGGAGCGGTTGTACGCCGTCGGAAAGATCCCCGGCGGATTCATCAAGCGGGAAGGCCGTCCCAGCGAAAAGGCGGTTCTCGCCAGCCGGCTGATCGATCGCCCGATCCGCCCGCTGTTCCCGGAGGGCCTTCGGAATGAAGTGCAGGTGATCGCGACGGTTCTTTCCGTCGATCAGGACTGTTCCCCCGAGATTGCCGCCATGATCGGCGCTTCCACCGCTCTTTCCATTTCCGACATTCCCTTTGACGGTCCAATCGCGGGAGTGATCGTCGGACGGGTGGACGGGAAGTTTGTGATCAACCCCACCGTCGAGCAGATGGAAAAGAGCGACATGCACCTGGTTGTCGCCGGCACGAAGGACGCCATCAACATGGTGGAGGCGGGTTGTGACGAGGTTCCCGAGAAAGTGGTTTTGGAGGGAATCCTGTACGGGCACAAAACGATCAAGAAACTGGTGGAATTTCAGGAGCAGATTGTACAGGCCGTCGGAAAAGAGAAGATGGAACCCGAGTTGGCCCGGGTGGATGAAGAATTGGAGAGCCGTGTGCGCGACCTCGCCACGGAAAGGATCATCGAGGCCGCCCAGGTGGTAGAAAAACAGGCGCGGCAGGAGGCGCTGGATGCGATCCGGGATGATGTGCTGGAAACCTTGGCGGAGGAATATCCGGAACCGGAGCAGCAGAAGGAGATTGAAAAGGTTCTGGAAATGATCCTGAAAGAGGAAGTCCGCCGGATGATCCTAGAGGAGTCCAGACGGCCTGACGGACGAGGCCCCAAGGAGATTCGTCCTTTGTACAGCGAAACCTCCCTGTTGCCCCGCACCCATGGTTCAGGCCTTTTCCGACGCGGTCAGACCCAGGTGTTGAGCGTCTGCACCCTGGGGGCCCTCGGAGATGTGCAGATTCTGGACGGACTCGACCTGGAAGAGTCGAAGCGGTTTATGCATCATTACAACTTCCCGCCGTACAGTGTCGGGGAAACGCGTCCGCTGCGGTCACCCGGACGGCGGGAGATCGGTCACGGAGCTCTCGGAGAGCGCGCCCTGGAGCCGATCATCCCCTCGGAGGACGAGTTTCCGTACACGATTCGCCTCGTTTCGGAAGTGTTGGAGTCCAACGGTTCCACTTCCCAAGCCAGCATCTGCGCTTCCACCCTTGCGCTGATGGACGCGGGCGTTCCGATCAAGGCGCCGGTTGCCGGAATCGCCATGGGCTTGGTCAAGGAAGGGGACCGGGTGGTGGTGTTGACCGACATCCAAGGGATGGAAGACCATCTGGGCGATATGGACTTCAAGGTGGCGGGAACCCGCAAAGGCGTCACCGCGCTACAGATGGACATCAAGATCAAGGGGATCGACAGGGAGATCCTGCATCAGGCACTGCAGCAAGCCAGGGAAGCCCGGATGGAGCTCCTCGACCACATGGCCAAGACGTTGCCCAAGCCGCGGAAGGAGCTGTCCCCGTACGCGCCCAAGATTCTCACCCTGCGCATCCATCCGGACAAAATCCGCGATGTGATCGGACCCAGCGGCCGGGTGATCAACCGGATCATCGACGAGACGGGCGTGAAGATCGACATCGAACAGGATGGACGCATTTACATCGCCTCGACGGATCCCAAACAAAACGAGGCCGCCAAAAAGATCATCGAGGATCTCGTCCGCGAGGTGGTCGTGGGAGAAGTTTATGTGGGAACGGTGAAACGGGTGGAGAAATACGGTGCCTTTGTCGAGGTGCTTCCCGGCAAGGAAGGACTGGTTCACATTTCCCAGCTGGACTCGACCCGCGTGAACAAGGTGTCCGACGTGGTCAAGGTGGGAGACACCATCATGGTGAAGGTGACGGAAATCGACGATCAGGGTCGGATCAATCTGTCCCGCAAGGCGGTTCTGAAGGAACGGTCTTCGGTGAAATAAGGCCGGGCAGGTGCCCGTCCCATTTTTATTTTTTTCCTTTTCAAAAAAGAGCGGAGCAATCTGGCTCTTTTTTGTGTTTATGATGCGCCGCCGGCTCATATGGAATCCTTCGACTGCATAACGTGTAGTGGACAAAGAGTTGGAGGTGCTTAAAGCCGTGCGGCGCGGTGCACGTATCCGAATGCTCGGCTGGCTGATATTGGTGCTTCCTCTTCTCCTGGCCCTGGTTCAGTCGCCGGCGGTGACTGCCTATGTCGCCGCGGTGAAGAAGGGGGATTTGCCCGCCTTCGCGGGGGAAGATCTTCGCTCCGTGATTGAATCGGAAGCGAAGCGCCGCTATGAGCCTCCCGTCGACGCGAGGGTTGACAAGGTATGGAAGGCGATTCCCGGATACGACGGTTTGGCAGTGGATGTGGAGGAGACCTACCGGCTGGCCAAAAAACGGGAGCCCGGATCGCCCATCCCCTGGGTCTACAAAGTGGTACCCGCCCGGGTAACCTTGGACGACCTGGATCCTCAGCCCATCTATCGGGGAAATGAGAAGAAGCCCATGGTCGCTCTGATGATGAATGTCTCCTGGGGGACGGAGCACCTGGGGGAGATGCTTCGGGTGCTGCATGAGGAGCGGGTCCCCGCCACATTTTTTCTGGAGGGATCCTGGCTGAAAAAACATCCGGATGAAGCCCGGGCCCTGATGAAGGAGGGACACGAAATCGGCAACCACGCCTACTCCCATCCGCTGATGAGCGGGCTTTCCCCGGAACGGATCCGCGGGGAGATGTTCCAGACGGAGCAGTTGCTTGAGAAAACCCTGGGTATCCGTTCCAAATGGTTTGCCCCCCCTGCCGGAGACTTTAATCAGACGGTGGTGGAAGAAGCGGCTCGGCTGGGGATGAAGACTGTTCTGTGGACCGTGGACACGGTGGACTGGCGGAAAAGTTCCACTCCGGAGCTCATGGTGGAACGGGTAAGACGGGGAGTCGGGGGCGGTTCCCTCATCCTGATGCATCCGACGGACCGCACGGTGAAAGCCCTTCCAGAAATCATCCGGATGATCAAGGAAAAGGGGCTGCGGCTGGGAACCGTCAGCGAGGTGTTGTCCCCGAAGCGGCTGGAGCCGGTTGAGCCGATGGTGACCTTCTGATATAGTTAGGATGTTGCTTCCATTGAAGTGATTTTTTCGCGCGAATTTGCGGTATTGGAAATGTAAGGAGGATCCCTGTGATCGTCAGGCATACTTTGCCCAACGGCGTGCGCATCGTCGCCGAACCGATACCCCATGTCCGATCCATTGCCCTCGGCTTTTGGATCGGCACGGGTTCCCGGAACGAAACGGATGAAATCAACGGCATATCCCATTTTCTCGAGCACATGATGTTCAAGGGTACGAAGAAGCGAAACGCCCGGCAGCTCGCCGAAGCTTTCGATGAGATCGGCGGACAGGTGAATGCCTTTACGTTGAAGGAACTGACCTGCTACTATGCGAAGGTGCTGGATGAGCACTTTTCGATCGCTCTGGAGATCTTGGCGGATATGTTTTTCGGGTCGACGCTTCCCGAGGAGGAGATTGAGAAGGAGAAGAAGGTGATCATCGAGGAGATCCGCATGGTGGAGGACACTCCGGACGATCTCGTCCATGATCTCCTTTCGAAGGCGGTGATGGGAGACCATCCCCTGGGGTTTCCCATTCTCGGCAGTATCAAAAACGTTCAGGAATTCGACCGGTCCCGCCTGGAAAACTACCGCCATCGGCAATATCGTCCCGATCAGACGGTGATCGCTTTGGCCGGACGCTTGCCGGATGATTTTCTGGACCAGATCGAGTCTTATTTTTCCGCTTTTAGAGAAGGCGGGAATACACCGGTGTGCCGTCCGCCGGCTTTCCGTTCGGAAGCCGTTGTCCGCAAGAAACCGACGGAGCAGACGCATCTCTGTCTCGGCCTTCCCGGCCTGGCGATTCAAGACCCGCGAATTTACGCACTGATCTTGCTGAACAACGTGCTGGGAGGGAACATGAGCTCCCGACTCTTTCAAAAGGTGCGGGAGGAACGGGGGTTGGCCTATTCCGTCTATTCCTATCACATGGCCTACCGGGACTGCGGTCTGTTTGCGATCTATGCGGGAACCGGTCCCGGCCAGGAAAACGAACTGATGCGTCTCATCTTTGATATCCTGGAGGAATTGCGGCAGTCCGGCGTGGAGGCCGCTGAATTGAACAAGGCCAAGGAGCAGTTGAAGAGCGGCTACATGCTGAGTCTGGAAAGCACCAACAACCGGATGAGCCGTTTGGGAAAGAACGAGCTCTTGTTGGGGAAGCACGTGACCCTGGATGAGACGATCGAGTGCATCGAGCAGGTGACGACGGACGACATCCTCCATCTGGCTCAAACTCTCTTTTCCCAGCCCGCTTCCCTCGCCGTGATCTCTCCCTCCGGGGAGATTCCCCCCGCGTACAGGAGGGATGCCCTTGTTTGAGATTGGCATCAGGCGGTTGCCGGGAAACGAAGATCTTCCCCTTCCCCAAAAGATGTCCCTCGGCGCCAGCGGTTTCGACCTGTTTGCCGCCGTCGATCAACCCTTGACCCTGAACCCCGGTCAGCGGAAACTGGTACCCACCGGAATCGCTCTGGAAATGCCCGCGGGCGTGGAAGCTCAGGTTCGCCCCCGGAGCGGGCTGGCCCTGAAGCACGGGATCTCGGTTTTGAACAGTCCGGGGACCATCGATTCCGATTACCGGGGGGAAGTGGGGGTGATCCTGATCAACCTGGGCGATGAACCGTTTGTCCTTCGCAGGGGAGATCGTATCGCCCAGCTGGTGTTCGGGCGGGTGCTCGACGTCCGGTTTACGGAGGTGGATCGGCTCGGCGCCACGGAGCGGGGCGGAGGCGGATTTGGACATACCGGAACATGACGGTCCGGAGATTGGAGAGAGGCTTCCTGCGGGGAGCGGATGCGGGGTGTATTGATTGAAGACAATCGACCGGGAACTGGAAAGGATGCGCGAGAAGCTGTACAGGACGATCAGTCAAAACGGTTTCCGCCTTTCTTCGGATGAAGTGCTGTTGGTCAGCGGAAAAATGGATGAACTGATTCTCGAATATTACAGGAAAAAGGATCAAGGTTCGCTCAAGCGGTCGATCCCCGGTTGCTGTCGGGGATGACCGCTTCTTTTTTTGAAGCGGTTCGCGCGGTTTTTTAAGGTGGGCGATATATTCGGCGATTCCGTTCAATAACGTATTAGCATAGAGCTTGTGTCGGGGCGGTTTCAAGGCCGTACCGCCTCTTTGCGAAAGGGAGGATGGGGATGCGTTGGAGCGAATTGGCCGAAAAGGAACTGATCGATTTGGTCAACGGGGAGAGGTTGGGATTGATGGGAGAAGCGGATCTTGTGGTGGATCCGAGCAGCGGACGGGTGAAATCCCTGGTTTTGACCGGGGGAGGGACCCTCTTTCGAAAAAAGCGGGAGGAGATCACCATCGATTGGGGGACGATCCGCAAAATCGGTCCCGAAATGGTCATTGTCGCCCTCGGTAAAACCGGCTCTTCGAGATGGTGAAAGGTTTTCCCCGAGCCCGCCGTGCGGGCTCTTTTTTTGATGGAGCGAAAAACTATTTTCGGAACGGTCCCGAGGGGCGGGTAACCGATGTTTTGCCCCTTTCATAATATGGGATCAGGCAGTGAGAACTTCTTAAGCCGTTGGGGCGTAGGGTGAAAGGGGTATAGGAAATGCTGTCAGGCAAACATGTCGTCTTTCTCGGAGGAGATGCCCGGCAGTTGGAAATCATCAAAAAATGCATCGATTTGCGGGCCAATGTGAGCCTCGTCGGCTTTGACAATTTGCAGAATCCGTTCATTGAAGCGACCAACCGGGAGCTCACCCCTGATCTGATGAAAACGGTGGATGTTCTGATTCTTCCCATCGTCGGCACGGATGATCGCGGAAATGTGGAGAGCATCTTTACGAAAAAAACACTGGTTCTCACCGAGGAACACATTGAAGCCCTGCCGGAGCAGGCGGTGATCTATGTCGGGATGGCCAAACCCTATCTGCGCTATCTTTGCGAAAAACACGGCAAACGCCTGGTGGAGCTGTTGGAGCGGGATGATGTGGCCATCTACAATTCGATTCCCACGGTGGAAGGGGCTCTGATGATGGCCATCCAAAACACGGACATTACCGTTCACGGCTCCTCCTGTATCGTGCTGGGATTGGGAAGGGTGGGCATGACGCTCGCCCGTACGCTTCACGGATTGGGCGCAAGGGTTCGCGTTGGGGTTCGGCAGAGCGATCTTTTTGCCCGGGCGTACGAGATGGGGCTCACCCCTTTCCAGATTGAGGAGCTCTCCGATCAGGTGGAGGATGTCGACCTGCTGTTCAACACGATCCCGGCACTTGTCGTCACCTCGCGCGTGATCGCCCACATGCCCCACCGGGCGGTGATCATCGACCTGGCTTCCAAACCGGGGGGAGTGGATTTCAAATACGCGGAAAAAAGAGGAATCAAGGCTCTCCTCGCACCCAGCCTGCCGGGACTCGTCGCCCCGAAAACGGCGGGACGCATTCTCGCGATGACTATAGTCCAGGATTTGTCCGAACAGGACGGAAAGGGAGGAAAAGGGGAGAGATGAATTTCGAGGGAAAGACCATCGGCTTTGCGATGACGGGATCCCATTGCACCCACGATGAGGTTTTGCCGCAGATGGAGCGACTGGTACAGCTTGGCGCCCGGGTGATTCCCATCCTCTCTTATACGGTGGCAAACGTGGACAGCCGTTTCGGCAGGGCCGAGGAGTGGTTGGCCAAGATCCGGGAAATCACTCCCGAGCCGATGATCACGACCGTTCCGGAGGCGGAACCGATCGGTCCGAAGAAGCTGTTGGATTGTTTGGTGATCGCCCCCTGCACCGGAAACACCTTGGCCCGCTTGGCCAATGCCCTGACCGACGGTCCCGTCCTCATGGCGGCCAAGGCACAAATGAGAAATCATCGCCCCGTGGTGGTGGCGATCTCCACCAACGATGCCTTGGGACTCAATGCGGTCAATCTGGCCCGCCTCCTGCCGGCGAGGGACATCTACTTCGTCCCCTTCGGGCAGGACAATCCCGAAAAGAAACCCAACTCCATGGTCGCCCGCATGGAATTGATCCCGGAAACCTGTGCCGCGGCAATGGAAGGAAGGCAGCTCCAGCCGTTAATAGTTGAAAAATATCGTTACTTGACTTCATAATAGAGAGAGACTTGACGGCTTTGCACCGAGCCTTCGAGGAGGATTCGGGCCGCGATGTCCGGAGGAAGGCTGCGGGGGCCCGCATCCTCCCTTTCGGAACGGATTGATCCTGGAGACAGCCGGAGGTTGCCGGCGGGGCAATCGCGGCCTCCAGGTTCCTTCCTTTTGGCGCGGCTTTTACGACCGGCACCTTGTCGCCATGTGGGGATCATGTCGCGGAGAAAATGGCTCCGCAATGCACGGGAGAGGGGGATTTCAAAGCATGGCCAAAACCTATACAGTCGCTGTGGTGGGAGCCACGGGAGCGGTCGGAGAACAAATGCTGAAAAACTTGGAGGAGCGCTCGTTCCCCGTGGGGGAACTTCGTCCCCTGGCTTCGGCGAGATCCGCAGGCAAAACCGTACGGTTCCATGGAGAAGAGGTGGTTGTTCGCGAAGCCACTCCCGAAGCCTTTGAAGGAGTGGATATCGCTTTGTTCAGCGCCGGAGGGGGAGTCAGTCTCAAGCTGGCTCCGGAGGCGGTAAGGCGGGGAGCCGTCGTCATCGACAATACCAACGCTTTCCGGATGGATCCCGATGTTCCCCTGGTGGTACCCGAGGTGAACGGATCCAAGGTGTGGGAACACAAGGGAATCATCGCCAACCCCAACTGCTCGACCATTCAGATGGTGGTCGCCTTGAAACCGATCCGTG
The DNA here is from genome assembly GCF_003001905.1 of Planifilum fimeticola. Taxonomy (NCBI): domain Bacteria; kingdom Bacillati; phylum Bacillota; class Bacilli; order Caryophanales; family Thermoactinomycetaceae; genus Planifilum; species Planifilum fimeticola. The sequence goes on along the minus strand of NZ_PVNE01000004.1, from coordinate 117,357 downwards.
ACCGTTACGGGTTGGAGCGGGTCATCGTTTCCACGTATCAGGCAGTTTCCGGTTCGGGCTGGCAGGCGATCGAAGAGCTGAAGCGGCAAACCCGGGCGGTGATAAACGGCGAAGAGGTTTCCTGTGAAGTGCTGCCGGTGGGCAAGCTGTCCAAGCATTACCAGATCGCCTTCAATGCGATTCCGCAGTGCGACGTGGACCAGGAAAACGGGTACACGTTGGAAGAGATGAAAATGGTCCGGGAGACCCAAAAGATTTTCGGGGACGACACGATCCGGGTGAGCGCCACCTGCGTTCGCATTCCGGTCCTTCGCGGTCACAGCGAATCGGTCTATGTGGAATTGAAAGAGGAAGCGGATCCGGCAGAAGTTCGCAGGATTTTGGCAGAAGCGCCGGGCATCATCGTTCAAGACGACATTGCCGAGCAAGTATATCCGATGCCCCTTACGGCGGCCAATCGTCACGAGGTGTTCGTGGGAAGGATTCGCCGTGATTTGCACAACCCCAAAGGGCTCCACCTGTGGGTTGTGTCGGACAATCTGTTGAAAGGAGCGGCAACCAACGCGGTACAGATTGCCGAACTTCTCGTATCCAGCGACAAGTAAAAGGGGGCAGGGCATGAAGATCCTGGTTCAAAAATTCGGAGGAACATCCCTGGCGACGCCGGAACTGCGGGAACGGGTGGTTCACCATATACGGACCGCTTTGGATGAAGGGTATCATTTGGTCGTCGTCGTTTCGGCGATGGGGAGAAAGGGAGCTCCCTACGCGACCGACACCCTGCTGGAGTGGGTCAGAAACAACGGTGACGCCCTCCCTCCCCGGGAATTGGATTTGCTCCTCCACTGCGGTGAAATCATTTCCGCTTCCGTCCTGGCCAGTCTCCTTCGGTCCAAAGGGATTGACAGCTGTGTGCTGACGGGGGGGCAAGCGGGGATCATCACCAACAACGACCATACCAACGCCCAGATCATCACCGTCAATCCCGTCCGGATCCGCCAGGAGCTCGAGAAGGGACGGGTTCCGATCGTCGCCGGGTTCCAAGGGCGGACGACCGAAGGGGAAATCACCACCCTCGGACGCGGGGGAAGCGACACGACGGCCACGGCGCTCGGGGTGGCCTTGGGCGCGGATATGGTGGATATTTTCACCGATGTGAACGGGATTATGACGGCGGATCCCCGGATCGTGGAAGATGCCGTGGCTTTGAATACGGTCACCTACACGGAGATGTGCAACCTCGCCTTTCAGGGGGCCAAGGTGATCCATCCCCGGGCGGTGGAGATCGCCATGCAGACCAACGTTCCGATCCGCGTTCGCTCCACCCTCGCCGACAGCCCCGGCACCCTGGTGACCAATCAGGGGGAAGTGAACGACCGGTTGATCACGGGAATCACGCAGGTTCCGGGTGTGACGCAGATCAAGGTTCATGCGGGGGAAGGTCAATACGACCTGCAGCTGAAAGTGTTCAAGGCGATGGCGGAAAACGGAATCAGCATCGATTTTATCAATGTAAACCCGAGCGGAGTGGCGTACACGGTTTTCGACGAATGGGCGGACCGAGCCGAATCCCTCTTGCGCGACCTGGGTTTTGAGGCGGAACTCAACCGGAATTGCGCCAAGGTTTCGGCGGTGGGCGCCGGCATCGCGGGGGTCCCCGGCGTCATGGCCAAAATCGTGGAAGCCTTGACGGACGAGGATATCCAGATCCTGCAATCGGCTGACTCCCACACCACCATTTGGCTTCTTGTGAGAGGGGAAGACATGCAAAGGGCGGTCCGGGCTCTTCACCGCAAGTTTGAGCTGCACAAAATTCACTATCAATGAGCGAGGGACCGCCACGACATCATTAATGGAGGATGACAGACGTGCAATTCGGCAGATTGGTGACAGCGATGATCACTCCGTTCACTCCGGACGGAGCGATCGATTGGCGGCGGGTTACCGAACTTGTGGAACATTTGATCCGAACGGGAACGGATACCCTTGTCGTTGCCGGAACCACCGGGGAATCGCCGACGCTTACCCACGAGGAGAAGCTGGAGCTGTTCAGCAGGGTGAGCCGGCAGGTGGACGGCCGGGTCAGAGTGATCGCCGGAACGGGCAGCAACAACACCGAAGCCTCTATCCGGCTGACGAAGGAGGCGGAAGAGGCCGGCGTGGACGGGGTCATGTTGGTGGGCCCCTATTACAACAAACCCTCTCAGGAAGGTCTGTTCCGCCATTTCCAGGCGATCGCCGAAGCGACTTCCCTCCCGGTCATGCTCTACAATGTCCCGGGACGGACCGGGTCGAACATCTCCGTCGACACGATGGTCCGGCTGACGGAGTTGGACAACGTGGTGGCGATCAAGGAAGCGAGCGGCGACTTGTCTCAGGTGACGGAATTGGCGTCCCGCGTGCCAGAGAGGGTGGCGGTCTACAGCGGCGACGACAAGCTGCTGCTGCCCATCCTTGCTGTGGGAGGGGTCGGGGTCGTCAGCGTGGCAAGTCATCTGGTCGGTCCCCAATTGAGGGAAATGATGGACGCCTTTTTCGCCGGCGATGTCCGGCGGGCGGCCCAAATCCACCAGCGATACAATCCGCTGTTTGAGGGCCTGTTCATCACCTCCAACCCGGTTCCCGTCAAATACGCCATGCATCTGAAGGGGTTGTGCGAACCGACGGTGCGCCTTCCGCTCGTGCCGCCGACGGAGGCGCAACAGAGTCAGATCAAAGAATTGCTCCGCATGCTCAACCTTTGATTCGAATCGCTCCGGGAAGTTCCCGGGGCTTTTTTATTGTCTCGGAAGGGATCCTGAAGATTGTTGCGTCTCCCGTCTCGGTTCGTGTATAATGAACGCAAGTGGCTTGTGCGGTTTCGGGTGACTTACAACTGAATACAGGAGGGTATTTTTTTGACGAAATTCAACTCACGAGGCAAACTAACCGTTTTTGCGCTCGGTGGGTTGGACGAAATCGGGAAGAACATGTACGTGGTTCGGTACGGGGACGATATCGTCGTGATCGACGCGGGTTTGATGTTCCCTGAAGAAGAGATGCTGGGAATCGATGTCGTCATTCCCGACATCACGTACTTGATCGAAAATCGCGAGAAAGTACGCGGGATTTTGTTGACGCACGGACACGAGGATCACATCGGGGCACTTCCTTACATCCTGCGCCATCTGAACGTGCCGGTTTACGGAACGAAGCTGACCCTCGGTCTTGTCGAACACAAGCTGCGGGAAGCGCACCTTTTGAATGAGACGAAGCGGATCTTGATTCACAGCCGTTCGGAAGTAAAGCTCGGTTCGATCAAGGCCACCTTTTTCAAAACCAACCACAGCATTCCGGATTCCGTGGGAATCTGTCTGGAAACCCCGGAAGGCTTGGTGGTGCATACGGGGGACTTCAAGTTCGACCTCACCCCGGTGAACGGACAGGCTGCGGAAATGCACAAGATGGCTGAGATCGGAAAAAGAGGCGTTCTGTGTCTTCTGTCGGACAGCACCAACGCGGAGCGGCCCGGTTTCACCGGTTCGGAACGGGTGGTCGGGGAAGCCTTGGAAGAGGTGTTCCGCAAGGCGAAGCAACGGATCATCGTGGCCACCTTTGCCTCCAACATTCACCGGATCCAGCAGGTGATGGATGCCGCCCACAACCACGGACGAAAACTGGCGGTTGTGGGGCGCAGCATGGTGAATGTGGTCAACATCGGTATGGAGCTGGGGTATCTTCGGGTCCCCGACGGTTTGTTGATCGATCCGGACGAGATCAATAAGCTGCCCGCTCATCGGGTGGCCGTGATGTCGACGGGGAGCCAAGGGGAACCGATGTCGGCTCTGACGCGGATGGCCCATTCGTCCCATCGCAAGGTGGAGGTGCTTCCCGGCGACACGGTGGTGATCGCGGCCACGCCCATCCCGGGGAATGAGAAGTTCGTTGCGCGCACGGTGGATCAACTGTTCCGCATCGGGGCGGACGTCGTCTACAGCACGACGTCTCAGCATGGTGTGCACGTATCCGGCCACGGGTCGCAGGAAGACCTGAAACTGATGTTGAACCTCATCCGTCCCAAGTACTTTATCCCGATTCACGGTGAGTACCGCATGCTGCGTGCTCACGCCCAACTTGCCGAGTCCGTTGGCGTCCGACCGGAAAACATTTTTATCTGTGACAATGGTGACACGGTGGAGTTTTCCGACGGAAAAGCGCGCTACGGTCCCAAGATTGCCACAGGCAATGTGTTGATTGACGGTTTGGGAGTCGGAGATGTCGGAAATATCGTGCTCAGAGACCGCAAGTTGTTGTCACAAGATGGAATTTTGGTGGTTGTAGTCACCCTGAGCAAAAACAACGGCACGATTTTGTCCGGTCCGGATATCATTTCCCGAGGTTTCGTCTATGTGCGGGAATCGGAACAACTGTTGGACGAAGCCAACCGCATTGTCACGCAGACGATGGAAAAATGCATGAAGGACCGAGTCAGCGAATGGGCCTCCCTCAAGACCAGCATCCGGGACGCCCTGAGCCGCTTTCTGTACGATCGGACGAGGCGGCGGCCGATGATTTTGCCGATCATCATGGAGGTCTGAGTCTCGGTTCCAAAACCGGCACCCGAAGGGTGCCGGTTTTTTCATGAAGGAATCGGATGTTGACGGTTTTCTCCTGTAGCGTTCAACCAAAGGGTGGATGTGCACGATCCGGATCCGGGAGAAGCCGGTCAGGCCGGACAACCGAAAATTTTCATTGGAAACGGCATTTCACTCTGCATGTGTTTGCCGCGGAGGGAGAAGGAGCTCCTTATTATTCGGGGGGATCTCTGAGCATACTAGGTGGGAAGACGGAGGGGTTGCGCGAGGAATGATTTGCGGCGGGTCTCGCCCCCTCGCGGTCCGGATTTTTTGCATTTTGGACAAAGGGGTGCTCACCAAAGTGGATTCGTTTTGGAATGAAAAGCCTTTGACCGAAGAGCAGGACAAGAAAAAAGAGACGATTCAAGCCATCCAGCAGCTGGGCGGGGCCAATGTTCCGCAGTTGGAATCCAACATCTATTGTTTGTCGGTGATCGGTCAAATCGAAGGGCATCTGGTCATGCCTTCCCACAACAAGACGACCAAATATGAACACGTCATTCCTCAGATTGTCGCCGCCGAGCAAAATCCGCAGGTGGAAGGCGTGATCGTGGCCCTCAACACCATCGGCGGGGACGTGGAAGCGGGTTTGGCCATCGCCGAGATGATCGCCACGATGAGCAAACCGACGGTTTCCCTCGTTCTCGGGGGAGGGCACAGCATCGGCGTGCCGATCGCCGTGGCGGCCGATGTCAGCTTCATCACCGAAACGGCCACCATGACCATCCATCCGATCCGGTTGACGGGCATGGTGGTCGGGGTGCCCCAAACCTTTGAGTACCTGGAGAAGATGCAGGAGCGGGTGATCCGCTTCGTGGTCAACCATTCCAACATCACCGAGGCCGCGTTTCGCCAGCTGATGTTCCGGACCGGAGAGCTGGCCCGGGATATCGGCACCAATGTGATCGGCCGGGATGCGGTGGGATATGGACTGATCGACCGGGTCGGCGGATTGGCCGATGCCATGGCGGAGTTGAACCGGCTGATCGAGGCCAGGAAAGCGGGAGGGCCCGTCCAATGATTCATTACACGGTCTTTCCTCCCGAATGGATCTACACGGATCCGCACCGCCCCCCGGAACGGCGCATCCGGGACGTGTCCATCGGCGGTGTGGCGATGCAGGTCGAGATATTGGAAAACGGGGAGGCGCGGATTCTCCGCCTGCTTTCCCCGGATCCACGGCATTATCTGAATCCCCGCCTTCAACCGGGCAACCGGATCCATCTCATCCCCACCCTCCAATAAAAAGCCCTTGCTCCTCGTTTGTTTCCGTTTATACCGGTCTTGCAAAGCACGGCCGAACTCCCGCGGTGATCCATGGGAATTCGGCCGTTTGTCGTTCGGGACAAATTTGCCCTTCAATTGGCTGAATGTGCCAGTTTCCATGTTATAATGGGAACGGAGGCTTGCCCGGGAAAGGTGAGATCGATGTCGAAGGGAAAGAGAAAAAGAAAAGAACAAATTCAAAGGGCCATCCACTTTGAATTGTACGGGATCGCCCTGTTTACCGCGTCTTTGATTGCCATGGCCAGCCTGGGGGCGGTTGGCCGCTCCCTGACATATTTGTCCAGGTTCCTGGTGGGAACCTGGGATTTCATCATCCCACTTACCGGCATGATCTTGTCCGTCTATATCATGGTGAAGCGGAGGTGGCCCACGGGTTGGTCCCCCCGCTGGACCGGGGTCGTCCTGATCATCCTCGCGTTTCTGGTGCTGAACCACATGAGCATGATGGACGCCCTCGGGCCGGAGGACCGGGGAAAAACGGTCCTCGCCGTCACCTGGGAAAAGATTTTGGCTGAACGACAAGCGGAGCTCCCCACGGATATCGGCGGGGGGATGATCGGCGGTTTGGTCTATTCGCTCTTCGAGTATCTGTTCGATGAGGCGGGGACGCCCATTGCCGTGGTTTCCCTGCTTCTGGCGGGGAGTCTGCTCGCGACGGGATTCTCCTTCGTTCACATGGTTCGTTCCATCCGGGAACGGGTGCGGCGTCGGCTGACCGGGTGGAAGCAGCAGCTGACGGAGCGCTGGCTGAAGCGGAAATCCTCTGCCAGGAGAAAAAAAAGGCCCAAGAAAACGGCTCAGCCCCCCCTCGGGGAGATGGAGATGGAGGGCGGAGATGGGGAGGTGCCGGTGATCCACGACTTCACGGAAAAGGAACATCAACGGGAATTCACCTCATCTTCGGAATCCGGCCGGCCCCAGCAGCTCACCCTCCCGCTGAAGGAGAGGGAGGAAAAACCTGAACCGAAAGAGCAGGAGAAGGCGTCCGTCAAGGTGCATTTCCAGCAGACGGATTTGGATCCGTCGGAATACCGCCTGCCTCCCTATTCGCTGCTGAACAAGCAACGTAACACCAATCGTGGGGAGGAGAAGCAGGAGATCAAGTCCAAGGCGAAAAAGCTGGAAGCCACCTTGGAAAGCTTCGGTGTCCGGGCCAAGGTGACCCATGCCCATCGCGGGCCTGCGGTGACCCGGTATGAGGTGCATCCGGAGGTCGGGGTGAAGGTGAGCCGGATTGTCAACCTGGCGGACGATCTTGCCCTCGCCCTGGCCGCGAGGGATATTCGAATCGAGGCCCCGATTCCCGGCAAGTCCGCTGTGGGCATCGAGGTGCCCAACCCGGAAATCGCGATGGTGGGTCTCAGGGATCTGCTTGAAAGTTCCGCATACCACGAATCCCCCTCCAAGCTGAGCCTGGTTCTGGGACGGGATATTTCCGGTGAACCGGTAGTCGGCGATCTGGCGAAGATGCCCCATCTGCTCGTCGCCGGTGCGACGGGTTCCGGGAAGAGCGTATGCATCAACGCGATGATTACCAGCCTCCTTTACAAGGCGAAGCCGAACGAAGTCAAGATGATGATGGTCGATCCCAAAATGGTGGAGCTCAACGTGTACAACGGGATCCCGCATTTGCTCACCCCGGTGGTGACCGATGCCCGGCGAGCGGCAGTGGCTCTGAAAAAAGTGGTGGCCGAGATGGAGAAGCGTTACGGGTTGTTCGCCAAAACCGGAGCCCGTGACATCGAAAGGTACAATCAAATGATCGAGGGGGATCCCGAGCGGGAACCGCTGCCGTACATTGTGGTGATCATCGATGAGCTGGCGGATCTGATGATGGTGGCGCCGGCGGATGTCGAAGACGCGATCTGCCGCCTGGCTCAAATGGCCCGCGCCGCGGGAATCCATTTGATCATCGCCACACAGCGTCCCTCCGTCGATGTGATCACCGGTGTCATCAAGGCCAACATCCCTTCGCGGATCGCCTTCAGCGTCTCCTCCCAGGCGGACTCCCGAACCATTCTGGATATGGGCGGTGCGGAAAAATTGCTGGGCAGGGGGGATATGTTGTACCTGCCCGTCGGTTCCTCCAAGCCGATCCGCGTTCAGGGGGCCTTTGTCTCCGACAAGGAAGTGGAGGCGGTGGTCCAGTTCGTCAAAGGGCAGCAGGAAGCCCGTTATAACGAGGAGATGATCCCCGACGTGAAGGAGTCGGAGGGAGAGGAAGCGATGGACGACGAGCTGTATCCGGAGGCGGTTCGGCTGGTGGTGGAGGCGCGGGTGGCCTCCGCTTCCATGTTGCAGCGCCGGTTGCGCATCGGATACACGCGGGCGGCCCGGCTGATCGACCTCATGGAAAGCCGGGGCGTGGTCGGTCCCTATGAGGGGAGCAAACCGAGGGAGGTGCTGATCACTCCCGAACAGCTTCACGCCCGGAAACAGATCTCCATTTGAGGGAAGTGATGAAAATACTGGCCAAAAGCCACCGGGCATGGTATAAAAATGATGGGGTAACCCTCGGTGTTGTTGCTGCCGGAAGGAGGCTGATACCACGAGTATGGAGGAAAGTTCCTGCGTCGAACGGTTGAGAGAACTGCTGAACCGCGGTGTCTGGGCGGAAGGGGAGATCCTTCCCTCGGAGTTTGAATTGGCGCAGCAGTTGGATGTCAGCCGGAGCGAGATTGTGGAGGCGCTTATGGCCCTGGAGGAGGAAAAGTACCTCGTTCACCACCACGGGATCGGGTGGGTTGTCGGTGCCCGTCCTGTTTTTTCTATCCGGATGGAGGAGCTGAGCAGCGTCTCCGAGATGATTACCCGTTCGGGGCGTTCCGCCGGTACGGTCTTTTTGGATGCTTCCGTCGAAAAACCGGATCCTTGGCTTCGGGAGCAGTTGAAGCTGGGACCCGAGGAGCTGGTTTTTCGACTGGAGCAGGTCCGGACAGCGGATGGGAAACCGGTGGTTTATTGTTTGGACAAGTTTCCGGCTTCGATTCTTCAGGATTTCCATCCCTGTGAAAGCGATTTCCTGTTTCAGCTTTTCGAAAAGGCTGGAAGGGGCGTGGTGAGGGCTCACACCCGCGTGGAAGCGATTGGATACCACGAGAGAATCTCGTCCCTTTTGTGCAGTCCTCCGGAATCATCGCTCCTGATCCTGCGCCAGCTCCATTTTGATGGACAGGATCGTCCGGTCTTGTTCTCTTCCCATTATTTTCGCTCCGATCAATTCTCCTTTCAGGTGGAGCGGTTCCGCCCGGCAGGACCCGTCGCGACTGATCTGGAGTTGATCGGGGAAAAATGAGCATGAGCTCGTCGCCATTTTTTCAAGGGGGTCAAGGAATTGAAGCGAAAAAGCTGGATTTCGTTGTTGTTATGCGCATTTCTCGTTCTTACCGCCGCAGGTTGCGGTTCCGGGCAACAGGGAGATCAGCAGGGCGCTGATCAAGAGGCCTTTTCTGCCGGAATGGTGACCGATACCGGGGGTATAAACGACGAATCTTTCAACCAGACCGCCTGGGAAGGGATGAAACGCCTGAAAGAAGAGTTGGGTGTGGACGTCAAATACCTGGAATCCAAGCGGGATGCGGATTACGTCCCCAACCTTTCGCGTTTTGCCCGGGAAGGGCGGGACATCATCTGGGGGATCGGCTTCAAGTTTGAAAACGTGATCCCGCAGGTGGCCAAACAATTCGGCGATGCGAAGTTCGGAATTGTGGACAGCAACCTCGGCGGCAACATTCCGCCCAACGTGGTGGCGGTCACCTTCAAGGAACATGAAGGTTCCTTCCTGATGGGCGTTATCGCCGGTTCGATGACCAAGACGGACAAGGTGGGCTTTATCGGCGGGATCTCGTCTCCGCTGATCAAGAAGTTTGAAGTGGGCTTCCGGGCAGGCGTCAAGGCGGCCAACCCCGATGCGGAAGTGAAGGTGGCCTACGCGGAAAGCTTCGACGATGTGGCCAAGGGACGTTCGCTGGCCCAAAACATGTACAACAACGGCGTCGATGTGATCTACCATGCAGCGGGGGGAGTCGGCAAGGGGCTCTTCAATGAAGTGAAGACCCGCGAAAAAGGGAAATACTGGGCGATCGGCGTCGACATGGATCAGTCCTCCCTGGCTCCGGACCACACTCTCAGCTCGATGATCAAGCGCGTCGATGTGGCGGTTTTTGAAGTGACCAAGCAGGTGAAGGAGAACAAGTTCCAGGGCGGAAAAGAAGTGGAGCTGGGATTGAAGGATGACGGCGTGGGCATTGCCGAGACGACCAGCAAGCACGTTCCCGAAGACGTGCTGAAAAAAGTGGAGGAGTTCAAGCAGAAAATCATAAAGGGCGAAATCAAGGTTCCCTCGACGGAAGAAGAATTCAAGTCCTTTCAGTGACATGGGATGAAGCGGGGGCTAGCAAAAGCTAGCCCCTTTCTTGGGGGTAACGACCGAAAGGGGGGATCCGATTGTTTGTGGTTGAGATGGAGGGAATCACCAAGCGTTTCGGCTCCTTCGTCGCCAACGACGGTATCGATCTGCGCGTAAAGGGCGGAGAGATTCACGCGCTGCTCGGGGAGAACGGCGCGGGGAAGTCGACGCTGATGAACATTTTGTTCGGTCTGTATGAGCCGGATGAGGGAAACATCAAGATCAACGGAAAGTCGGTGACCATCAGCGATCCCAACGAGGCGGTCCGCCTGGGGATCGGGATGGTTCATCAGCATTTCATGCTGGTGGAACCCTTTACGGTGACGGAAAACATCATCCTCGGCAAGGAACCTCGCCGAATGGGTTTTCTGGACCTGAAGCGGGCGGAGGAGGAGGTTCGCCGCCTGTCGGAACAGTACGGGCTTCAGGTGGATCCCAGGGCGAAGATTCGTGACATTTCGGTGGGGATGCAGCAAAGGGTGGAGATTTTGAAAACCCTGTACCGGGGGGCGGACATCCTGATTTTGGATGAACCGACCGCCGTGCTGACTCCCCAGGAGATCGACGAATTGATCGAAATCATGAAACGGCTTGTGCGGGAAGGGAAGACGATTATCTTCATCACGCACAAGCTAAAGGAAATCATGCGGGCCTGCGATACGGTGACCGTGATCCGGAGAGGGAAGATGATCGACTCCCTTCCTGTCTCCGAGACCGATGAAAACCGGCTGGCGGCCCTGATGGTGGGGCGCGATGTTTCCTTTACCGTGGAGAAGGCTCCGAGTCAGGCGGATGAACCGGTCCTGGAAGTGGAAGGACTGGTGGCGAAGGACAATCGGGGGCTTGAAGCGGTACGCGGGCTGGATTTGACGGTTCGCGCGGGGGAAATCGTCGGAATCGCCGGGGTGGACGGCAACGGACAGTCGGAACTCCTAGAGGCGATCACCGGCCTGCGGCGGGTCGATGCGGGTGTCGTCCGCCTGAGCGGAAAGGATGTGACGAACAGAAAAACCCGGGAGATTCTCCGTGCAGGCGTGGGACACATCCCCGAGGATCGTCAAAAGCGCGGGTTGGTGCTGGACTTTTCCATCGGAGAAAACCTGGCCCTGATCACCTATTATCAATCTCCCTTTGCACGCGGTATCCGTCTTTGCTACCCGGAGATCTTTGCCCACGCCAAACGCCTGATCGAGCAGTTTGACGTCCGGACCCCGGACGAACGCACGGCGGCCCGGGCGCTGTCGGGGGGGAATCAGCAGAAAGCGATCATCGCCCGGGAAGTGGAACGGGATCCGGATCTTTTGATCGCCGCCCAACCGACCCGCGGGCTGGATGTGGGGGCCATCGAATTCATCCACCGGCGGCTGATCGAGCAGCGGGACAAGGGAAAAGCGGTATTGCTTTTCTCCCTGGATTTGGATGAGATTCTGAAGTTGAGCGATCGGATAGCCATCATCTGTGAAGGGAAAATCGTCGGCTGGGTGGATCCCGAAACGGTGACCGAAGAGGAATTGGGGCTCATGATGGCCGGTGGGAAGGAGGAAGGAGCAAAACCATGAATCTCTTTGTTCGCGCCAATCGTCAATCACCGCTGGTTTTGGCCATCGTTTCGGTTCTGCTGGGAATGCTGGTGGGGGCGATTCTGATGGTGCTGGCCGGCTATGATCCGGTGCGGGCCTACAGCGCCCTTTTTCGGACTCCCTTTACCCAGTCCTTTGACATCGGGGAGACCATCCGAACCATTTCTCCGCTCATCATGACCGGTCTGGCCGTCGCCATCGCCTTCCGGACGGGTTTGTTCAATATCGGAGCGGAAGGACAATACATCATCGGACAGTTGGTGGCCGTCATCGTGGCGCTGAAGTTGTCCCTTCCCCCGGTGCTGCACGCTCTGGTCGCCATGATCCTCGGAGGGTTGGCAGGTGCCCTGTGGGCCCTTTTGCCGGGGATTTTGAAGGCAACGCGGGGAGTTCATGAGGTGATTTCCACCATCATGATGAATTTCCTCGCCTTCTATCTGTCCAACTTCCTGGTCCGGTCGTGGCTTAGCAGCGGGGCCGATTCGACGCCGATGATTCCGGAGTCTGCTTCCATACGATGGAATGTGTTGACGGATGTTTTTGCCAATTCGCGGATTCATTTGGGAATTATCATCGCGCTTCTCCTCGCCCTGTTCATGCACTGGCTGCTGTGGAGGACCACCGTCGGCTTTGAATTCCGGGCGGTCGGCCTGAACCCGCATGCCTCGGAGTACGCCGGAATGAGCGTGCGGCGGAGCATCATCCTGTCGATGATGATCAGCGGTTCCTTCGCCGGTCTGGCGGGTGCCACCGAGATGCTGGGAACCGACGAGTATTTAACGATCCTCACGTTTTTCAACGGACTGGGCTTCGACGGCATCGCCGTCGCCCTGCTGGGCGGAAATACTCCGTTGGGCGTGATTCTGGCCGCCGTCCTTTTCGGGATATTGACCTACGGCGGGGGGACGATGCAATTTGAAGCAAATGTTCCCTTCGAAGTGATCCGCGTGGTGTTTGCGGCGATCATCCTGTTTGTGGCGGCCAATGTCACCGGTTGGATCGTTGAGCGCTTCCGGCGGGAAAGGAGGGTGAAAGAAGATGCCTGATCTGACGGCCTTGATTCACTCGGCGGTGCTTTATTCCACCCCCCTCATCCTGGCCGCCATCGGTGGGCTGTATTCGGAGCGGTCCGGCGTGGTCAACATCGCCCTGGAGGGGTTGATGATCATCGGAGCTTTCACTGCCGCGGTGATCACGATTTTGACGGGGAACCCCTGGATCGGTCTCGCGGCCGCGATGATCGCCGGTGTCCTCATGGCGATTCCCCATGCCGTGGCTTCGATCACCTTCAAGGCGGATCAAGTGGTCAGCGGGGTGGCGATCAATTTTCTCGCCCTGGGGCTTTCGGTTTATCTCGTCAAGTATATGTATGAGGGCGCCGGCAAGACGCCGACGGTTCCGGAATTGTTCCACCAGGTGCCGGTTCCCCTGTTGAGCGAGATTCCCGTGATCGGGCCTTCGCTGTTCAACCAGTTTCCCACCACTTACCTGGCTTATCTGGTGGTGATCGTCACTTATATCGTGCTGTACTACACTCCCTTCGGCATGCGGCTCCGGTCGGTGGGTGAGCATCCCAGCGCCGCGGAGACGGCGGGGATCAACGTGATCCAAATGCGCTACATCGCCGTGATGATCAGCGGTGCCCTGGCGGCCGCAGGAGGAGCCGGATTGTCCATCGCCATCGGCAGCGAATTTGGCCAGACGACGGTTTCGGGACAGGGCTTCATTTCTCTTGCGGCGCTCATCTTCGGGAAGTGGCATCCCTTGGGAGTGTTGGGGGCGGCGCTCTTTTTCGGCTTTTCCGTCTCCCTGGCGCTGATCGGTCAAATTTACGGATGGACGCAGGTCGTCCCGAGCGAAGTGCTGAGCATGTTGCCTTATGTCCTGACTCTTTTGGCCCTGGCCGGTTTTGTGGGCAGATCGGAAGCGCCGGCTGCGGTTGGTAAGCCCTACGAAAAGGGCGGGCGATGAGCAGATAAGAACCCGGAAAGCGGAGGGGACTCAATACGTTGTGCCCGTCCCCATTTGCTTTCCGGGCTTCTTTTTTTCTTCCTGGACGAGGGACAAGATCCACGCCTTCAGGTCGACGATGCGTCGGTGGGCCGGCTTGACGGTAGTCCCACCCGCGATCAGGGGAACGAGCATTTCCCGTTGCTTCAGGGAGCCGTGGCTTCCGCCGCCCGGATGGCTCGGGGAGGTGCCGTAACGGAACTCGTATCCGGTGCGGGCGGTGACGAGGAGACAAGGACCCCGCTGAGCGCCCGCAGCTCCCAGGATTTGACGGAGTGCGTCGGGGTAGGTTCGGTATCCGATACTTTTGTTTGCCGGATCGATCCGAAGGTCCAGGACTTCCGGGTTTCCCGAAACGGTCCAGGTGTTTCCGTAGGGATCGGTCCACGGCCCGCCCCTCCGAAAGCGGAGGATGCCCGTTCGGCTCTGGACGGTGATCATGTTCCCGTCGCGCTGCATCACCAGGTCGATGCCGGGGTGTTTCAACAGCCTCCTTTGAACGGGCAGGGTCGGCACGGAGGGACGGGCGGGATAGAGAACCGCCAGCTGTTCGTTGGGAGCTACCACCCAGTCGTAGTCGCCCGGTTTCAGGCGGGAGCCCGGCGGAAGAAGGCGGAATCCTTTCAAGATCTCTTCCAGATGGATTTGATGGCCTTCGTCGTCCTTGACCGGGACATGGCCGCTGTCCCCCATCAGAATGAAGATGTAGCGGTCAAGGGCCTGTTCCCAGCTCCCGAAGGAGGAGAGGAGGGAGGACAGTCGTCGATCGATTTCCAGGAGGTGTTGGCGGTGGCTCGGTCCTTCCCTGTGCACCTTCTTGTCCAGCTCGGACAGATAGGCGATCAAAAAATCGGGCTGGGGATTCCGGTGTAGCCACCGCCTGGCCGTGCGCCAGACATCGGCATCGCGAAAGGAGTTTGTGGTGAAGAAGGTTTCTCCGCCGGATTCTTCCTTCTCCGAAAGGATAGGCCCCAGAGCCAACAGGTCGGGGCCCTTTAAGGTCAGTTCGAACAGGGGAGTGTGATGGCTGACGGGTCCCCGGTGAACCAGGAGGTTGATGGAACCGGTCCGGAGGCCGGTCCGCTCCAGGGCTTCGTGGATGGTGGAGACGCGAGGACTGAGGTGTTTTTGATTCAGATCCGCGAGCACCCAATGCAGGGTGGTCAAGGGTCCCTGTTTCCACAGGGAGCGGGGGGAATCCCCGTAATTGATGACCCGTCGGGATTCCGGATCGTACCAGACGAGGGCGGGGACGCGGTGTTCGTCCGGATAGGTGCCGGTGATCAGGGAGCTGTCGATCACCACACTCATGGACGGGAAGACGCTGACCACGTCATCCCAATAGAAGCCGTGATCGATGAGAAACGGAATGGCTTTCAGTTTTCCCTCCCGGAGGAGTTCGTTCAGGGCTTCCGGCATCAAGGAATCGGCGACAAAAAGCGCCACGCCCCGAGAGGGGGAAGGTGCCGACTCCGGCGATTGGAGCGGTTTTGAAGCGCGGACGGGGAAAAGAAGAAAACCGACCAGAATAATTGAGAAGAGGATGGACAACAGGTTTCGCAATGGGAGGTCCCCCCTTGATGAGGTAATACCGTTTGATAGTATGGCCGAAAATGGGGATATTACCTGAAGTGAAAAGAGGGATGTCCACCCGTTTCACTCCCATTTTGGTTGGTCTATAATGGAAAGAGGCGTTGTCATTTCACATCCAGGGAGTGTGTGAGAAGGAGGGTATCGGCGTGGGAGTGTCGCCTTTTGAGACGGTATCAATGGGAAATTTCCGCGTTCATGTCTGTCCGACGGAAAAATTTAAAACCACCACCATCGCCGCCATGATTCAGCAGGAGCTGACGCCGGAGACGGTGACGAAGACGGCGTTGCTGCCGAACGTACTTCAGCGCGGAACGGTTTCTTATCCGTCCACGCTGCAGTTGAAGCGGAAATTGGAGGACCTTTACGGGGCCACCCTGTACACCGACGTGTTCAAGCGGGGAGAACGCCACATCATGCATGTGGGACTGGAGATTGCCAACGGCCGGTATCTCTCCGAAAGCCCGAAGCTGCTGCGGGAAGGGACCGCTTTTCTGATGGAGGTTTTGACCCGTCCCGTGACTGAGGACGGGGGGTTTCGCCGCGCTTACGTGGAAGCGGAGAAGAAAAATCTGAAACAGAAGATCGACAGCCTGTTGGATGACAAGATTCGTTATGCCGCCCAGCGCTGTGTCGCGGAAATGTGTGACAAGGAACCTTTCGGCCTGTTTGTATACGGTCGGACCGAGGATCTTCCTTCGATCGACCCGGATAATCTGTATACATATTATCGCCAGGTGATCGAAACCCGTCCGATCGATTTCTTTTTCGTGGGAAATGTCTCCGTCGATGAAGTGGCCGCGCTGGTGCGGGAGCTGTTTCCATACGCGGAGGGGGAGCGTCCGCCCGTCGAGGTAAAGCGGGAACAGCCCGCCGTCGACCGGGTCAAGGAAGTGGTGGAACGGCTGGATGTGATTCAAGGGAAGTTGAACATGGGCTGTCGCACCGGGGCGACGATCCGGGATGATGATTACATTTCCCTTTTGATGTATAACGGAATTCTCGGAGGTTTTCCCCACTCGAAGCTGTTCATGAATGTGCGGGAAAAGGCCAGCTTGGCCTACTACGCCTCTTCCCGGCTGGAGAGTCACAAGGGGATTTTGACCATACAGTCGGGGATTGAAATCGCCAATTACCGGAAGGCGTTGGACATCATCCAAAAGCAGCTGGATGCGATGCGGAAGGGGGACATCTCCGACCGGGAGCTCAGCCAGACCCGGGCCACCTTGTCCAATCAACTGCGGGAACGCCAGGACCGACCCTATGAGCTGATCGATTTTGCCTACCATTCCATCTTGAGCGGAAGGGATTGGACGATCGATCGGTTGCTCAAGGGAATCGAAGAAGTGAACAAGGAGGATGTGCGCCGGGTGGCGGAACGGGTTCAGCTTGACACCATCTATTTCTTGCGGGACAAGGGGGGAACTGCAGATGGAGCGAATTGAGCATCGTCAGCTGGGGGAAACCCTGTATCGCGAAGAGCTTCCCAACGGACTTCAGGTTTACGTATTGCCCAAGCCGGGCTTTTTCAAGACTTACGCCACCTTCACCACCCATTACGGTTCGATCGACAATCATTTCCGGCCCCCCGGGAAGGAAGAGATCCGCGTTCCCGACGGGATCGCTCATTTCCTGGAGCACAAAATGTTTGAAGAGGAGGACGGAGACGTTTTTCAGCGCTTCGCCGCCCAAGGGGCGTCGGCCAACGCGTTCACCAGCTTTGACCGGACGGCTTACTTGTTTTCCTGTACCGAACAGGTGGAGGAAAATTTGACGACCCTGATCGATTTTGTCCAGAATCCCTATTTTACCGAGGACGGGGTGGAAAAGGAGAAGGGGATTATCGGACAGGAGATCCGGATGTATGACGACAACCCGGATTGGCGTTCCTATTTCGGGTTGATCGAGAGCCTTTATCAGCGGCATCCCGTACGGATCGACATCGCCGGCACGGTGGAGTCCATCGCCGAGATCACCAAGGATACGCTGTATACGTGTTATGAGACCTTTTACCACCCCAGCAACATGCTCCTGTTCGTCGTCGGGCCCGTCGATCCCGAGAGGATCATGTCCCTCGTGCGGGAGAACCAGGCGAAAAAATCCTTTGAACCTCCGGGGGAAATCGGTCGGTTCTTCCCCGAAGAGCCGGAGGAGGTTGCCCGTCCGCGCCATGAGATTCGGCTGAGCGTGGGGATTTCCAAGTGCATGTTCGGATTCAAGGAGCCGAGGACCGGGTTGTCGGGGGACGACTATCTGAAGCAGGAGACGGCCACCTATGTGGTGTTGGAAGCCCTGTTCGGTCCAGGTTCCGATCTGTACCAGTCTTTGTACGACGACGGATTGATTGACGAAAACTTCGGCTTTGATTATTCCCTGGAAAAGGGATACGGGTTTTCCGTCATCGGCGGAGACACGCCGGATCCCGACGCCTTGATCAGGCGGGTGGAGGAGGAAGTTCCCCGCGTTCTGAACAAGGGCATTTCGGAGGAGATTGTCCAGCGCATCCGCAAGAAGCGGTTGGGTCAAATGCTTCGGGCTCTCAATTCACCGGAGTGGATCGCCAATCAGTTCACCCGCTACCGCTTCAATCAGAGCGATCTGTTCCGGGTGATTCCCGTGTTGGAAGAGTTGACGCCGGAGGAAATCAATCGCCGCCTCCAAGAACATGTGAATCTGAACCGGATGGCGGTCTCGATCGTGAGGCCCCTTGGAGAATAAACATTTGGTCCGGTAAAGATCTTCTAGGATCGGAAGGCAGGGGGTTGTGCCATGGCGGAGGTCACGGCATAACCCCCTGCCGGGTTGATGAACGAGTTGGAGGTGGGAGGATGAAACCCCTCGCGGGACAAGCTGCCTTGATATCCGGAGGAAGCCGCGGGATCGGTGCGGCGGTGGCCCGTCGGTTGGCGGAAGCCGGTGCGGATGTGATGGTGATGTACCGCACTTCCCGGGCAGCGGCGGAAGAGGTGGTGCGAAGTTGTCGCATGCAGGGGGTTCAGGCCTGGGCGGAGCAGGGGGATGTTCGCGTTTACGAGGATGTGAAGCGGGTCGTCCGGAATTCGTCTCTTTATTTCGGGCATCTGTCCCTCCTGATTCACTGCGCCGGGGTGGCGGGGAAGGGACTTGTTCAGGATGTGGATGATCAGGAGTATGACCGGGTGATGGACACCCATGTGCGCGGGGCCTTTCACCTGGTCCGGGCGGCGCTTCCTTCCTTTTTGGCGCATCGGTACGGAAGGATCATCCTGCTTTCCTCGATCTGGGGAGAGGCGGGGGGATCCGGAGAGGTCTTGTATTCGGCGGCAAAGGGAGCCATCAACGGCTTGACGCGGGCATTGGCCAAGGAGTTGGCTCCCTCCGGGATCAGCGTCAATGCCGTGGCTCCCGGAGCCATCCGGACGGACATGCTGGAGGAGCAATTGTCGGAGGAAGAGATGGATGCGCTTTCGGAGCGGATTCCCGCCGGCCGCTTGGGAACGCCGGAGGATGTGGCTTCGGTCATCTGCCATTTGTGCCTTCCGGAATCGGGATATGTGACCGGTCAGGTCATCCATGTCAACGGCGGCTGGTATCCGTAAATTGGGTGATTTCCGGCCGCCTGTGGGCTGCGCCTGCATAAGAGGAAAGGGAAATGATCATATTACATCCTAGATCGAGCCAAAATGCAAAGGAGGCGCAACCCGTGTCCATCTTGGATAACTTTCAGGATTGGAAAAACTTTTTGTCCGAACGGGTAAAGCAGGCGGAAAAAATGGGAATGAGCAAGGACACCATCCAAAATCTCGCATATGAAATCGGCGATTATCTGGCCAAAGATGTAGAACCAAAAAATGAAGAGGAACGTCTGCTCAAGGATATGTGGAATGCGGCGGATCAGGAGGAGCAGCGCGTGATGGCCGGATTAATGGTGAAAATGTTGAATGATGGAAAAAAATAAGCCCATTCTTTTCCATTCAAATGAAACGCCCTGTTACGGGCGTTTCATTTATGTTACAAAAGGATTTCAATCGCGCGCAGGGTTTTGCTCAGTTAAAGGCGTGTGGTATACTATATAGCGAATTAGCGGGATATTTGGCAATTCGACTGAATATTTGACAGGATTTGACGAAAGGTGTCTCGAATGATAGATAATATGTGGTATCTCGAATATCACATTCACAAAAACCGCCCCGGATTGTTGGGAGACATCGCTTCCCTTCTCGGGATGCTGTCCATCAACATCTTAACCATCAACGGGGTTGAAGACCGGCGGCGCGGCATGTTGCTCAAGACCGACGACAGGGAAAAAATTCACGCCCTCAAACACATTCTGAACCGGGTTGACAACATTACCATCACCGCGCTTCGCCCTCCCACGTTATTGGACCGCATGGCGGTTCGCCACGGCCGCTATCTGGACCGATGCCTGGAAGACAAGCGAACTTTCCGCTTCACGCGGGATGAGCTGGGTCTGCTGGTGGATTTCATGGCGGAGTTGATGAAGAGGGAAGGACACCAGATCATCGGCGTGAGGGGAATGCCGAGGGTCGGAAAAACGGAATCGATCGTGGCCTCCAGCGTTTGTGCAAACAAGCGATGGACCTTTGTTTCGTCCACCCTGCTCCGCCAAACGGTTCGAAGCCAGCTGGCGGAGGACGAGATGAATCCCAATAACGTGTTCATCATCGACGGAATCGTCTCCACGCTCCGTTCGACGGAACGCCACCATATGCTGGTGCGCGAGATCCTACAAATGGATGCCACAAAGGTTATCGAACACCCAGACATATTTATCCGCGAGACCGAGTACACGCTTGACGATTTCAATGTGATCATCGAACTCAGGAATCACCCCGAAGAAAAAATCGACTATGACGTACTGGATTCCGATATCGCGGCATTTTGACGCTGGTTAAAATCGGGGAGAGACGAGGAGTGGGAATTATGGAGATCGGAACTCAATTGAGGCGGGCGCGAGAAGCGATGGGATTGTCGTTGGAGGATGTGCAGCAGCAGACGAAGATCCATGCGGAGTACCTGCATGCTCTGGAAAACGATCGGTTTGATTCGCTGCCGAGCCCCTTTTACGTGCGCGCGTTTCTGCGCACCTATGCGCGATGTCTGGGGATGGATCCTCAATCCCTTCTGGACCGCTACGAACGTCTCAATCAGGGTGGAGCGGATTCGGCAGCGCGGTTTCGCAGAGCTCGTCCTGCTCAAGGTGCCGGGTATCGGAGCAACACCGGTCGTTTTCGAGCCGCTTCTCCCATGAGGGCTCCCGGGCCGAGCCCGCAAGGGGCGGCCGCTTCTGAGCGCCCAAGTCAGCACGCGGGCCCCGCCGGCCCGTCCCAACACACGGTTTCGTTCCGTCCATCTCAGAACACCGGGCGCTTTCAAACGGTGCAGATGGATGCGGTCACCGGACGGGAACGGGCAGTGCGCGAGGAGACGCGTCCTCCCGTCTCTTCCCGGCCCTCCGCCGTCTCCCAGCAAACCGGACGTTTCCGCAGCGGAGCGCATCCGATTGTCAAAGCGGAGGGACAAGCTCTTCCGCAGCCAAGACCTTCATACAACAACAGACCTCCGGTTTCTCCGCAGGAGTCCCAAGGGAAGAAACGGGGAGGAATGTGGATAGGTGCCGCCGCCGTCGGCGTCCTCCTCTTGGGTTCTGCGGCTTGGTATTGGACGCAGATGGACACTCCCTCCAATCCTCCCGAGGCGCAACAACCCGGTGGGACCGGGGAGACCGGCAACGGCACGGCTTCCGCGCAGCAGACAAACACACCTGAGCTGGTACTTAAGGAAGTGGATTCCGGGTTTTCCGGCGATCTGTTCGAGCTGAGCAAAGCGGACGAGATTGTCCTCGAGATCAAAGCGACCCAGGGGGAGAGCGTTTTCCTCTACGGGGAAAATCCCAATGAGCCGGAAGAAACCTACACGATGAAACTGGGAGATGCCCGGACCGTTAAAAAGGACAAATTTTTGTGGTTCCGGTTGACGGTTCCTTCCGCGGTGCAGATTCGGGTGAACGGCGTGGAGGTCGATACGACCGCACAGGATGTGGCGAAAAGTTATCGCATTCAATTGAAAAAGTAATCATCGGATGAAACAGCGTTTCGGGAGGTGGGCTGGGTGTCGGAGGATATCGGTTACCGGCTCAGACGGGCCAGGGAGGCCCGAGGCCTGACCGTGGATGAGGTGGCGGATCGCATCCGTATCAAAAAAGCGTATGTAATGGCGATGGAGCAGGGACAATTTGATGCGCTTCCCAGCCCGTTTTATGCCCGCTCCTACCTGCGCACTTATGCCCATTTCCTCGGGTTGGATGCATCGGCCGTTTTGCGGGAATATCGGGAACAAACGTCGGAACAGGGGAACTTTGAACGCCCCTTCTCCCGCGGATGGGAGCGGGGGACGAGACGGCCACCGGTTCGGGAGGAGGGAGGTTCTCGCCAATGGCCCTTGCCGGAGAGGGAGGATCGGGAACCCCCTTCCTGGACGGGAAAGGGGAGAGCGTGGGAAAGGGAGTCCTCTTCCTATGGGCCGGAGCGATCGGACAACATTCCTTACCGGTCGACAGCCTATCCGAACGGCCAATCGCAGGAATGGGAGGAGGTATCCCGGGAAAGTCCCCCTGGGGCCGGATCCTTTTCCGCGGATCCTGCCCTGCCCCATTCCCATTCCTCGTATTCGACAAGGCCCTTGAGAAGCCTTTCGATGTCGCAGGACGTGCAGCCGCGCGGTGAGCTCGAGTATCCGATGCGTTCGGCCGATCCGGGGGACGGGCGCGCCCTACCCATGGTGGTGGAGGAAAGGAGCGGGGAAGCTGAATTGGTTTCTCACCTTTCCCGCCGCCGAAAATCGGCGTCAAAGGAAAAGGAAGGAACCTTCGGCAAATGGTACAACCGTTTCCTCATCGCCGGCACGGTTCTCCTGATACCGGCAGCCCTTGCCGTCGGCATTCTGATCTGGGGAGAAGACAAGCAACCCATCAACGCCGGGGATCGCACCGAGGTTTCGGCCGACGGTTCGGGGACGGACAAGAAGGAGCCCATCGTTTATCCGACTGAAACCAGCAAGAGCGGCCCTGACCACTTTGAGCTGACCCAGGCGGACAAGATTGAGCTGAAGATCGATGCGGAGAGCGAATGTCGGATCGAGATACGCGAGCAGGAAGTGGGCAAGAAGTTGGAGGAGGTCACCCTGAAATCCGGTTCCGCTCCCTTCGCTTACGAGTCCGATAAAGAAGATTTGTGGGTCGAGCTGAAACCCTCGAAGAGCGTGAAAATCTCGGTGAACGGCAAAAATGTGGGCGAGTATAAGAAACAAAAAGTGGTTCACATCCGTTTGGTGAAATGAGCTCCCGATCCGTGGGAGCTTTTTGACATTGATGAGCGCAGCAGGTTATACTCAAACAGGAAAGAGACGACTTGTTTGATGGGTGGCTTAATCTATGGGAGGTGTGCCGGGTGTCTCTCGAGATCGGTCTCCGGCTGAAAGAAGCAAGGGAATCACTGGGTCTTTCCATACAGGATATTCGGGATCAAACCCGCATAGAATCCGGATATCTGATCGCCCTTGAAAACGGGGAGTTTGACAAATTGCCCAGCCCCTATTTTGTACGCACCTGCATCCGGGCGTATGCCAAGTGTGTCGGCATTGAGCCGCATCATCTGCTGAAAAAATATCATCCCATTCCGGGCGAGTCCGGATCTCAAGATGCGTCGAAGAAGAGGAACACGGATCGGCAGAAGACGGTACAGGATCGTTCCCGCTTTACGTCGACATATCCCCGCGTCTCTCCCTGGGAGGAGTCTGCCGATTCTTTCAACGAAGAGGGGGGGAGGCAGGGAAGTCGAAGCTATATGCAGCGCACCACGCGCATGGAATCGCTCTCGCAAAGGACTAACCCGAACCTGGGAACCGGTTTTTCCTCGGGAGACACGGATCCCTACGGAATTCCCTCCCGGAGGGAACATCTTTCTGACGCGGATCAGGCTTCCGGGGATCCGATAAAAAGCCGGAACACGGGACGGCAGAGGGCGGTACAGGATCACTCCCGCTTCACGTCGAAGCTCTCCCGCCTTTCATCCCGCAGGGAGTCGGATGGGTCCGGTGAAGAACGGGGATGGGAGGATGCGCAAGGATCTCCAGAGCGGACCATGCGTTTGGAGTCGCTGTCGCAAAGGACCAACCCGGGAGCCGGTTTCGTTTCGGGAGACACCGATCCGCGCGATGAGGAACGGGAATCCCGGTATCATTATCCGGTGGAGCTTTCCGCCCGTTCCCGCCGCTCGGAGAGAGCCGATGAAGGATCATCCAGCCGAAAAATTCGCCGGATTGGCATTGTCGCGGGGATTGCCCTGTTTATTCCCGCCGCGGCCTGGGGAGCATTTTCACTCCTGAAGGATGATCCTCCCGCGGAGACGCCCTCCCCGAAAGCGCAGCAACAAAGCGAGTCGGGGGGAGTGAACGCCGATGAGCCGCTGTCGGCTCAGGACAACGATGTCTCCGAAGACAGAGGGGAAGAGGCTGAGGTGACGCTGGTGGATAACAGCGGCGGAGTCGCTCATTATCAAATTGCCGCAACGGGGGAGCTGTCGCTGGAAATCGGACCGGCGAGCGATGTCTGTTGGGTGCAAATCCGCGAACAGGCAGAATCAGGGAAATATCTGAAGGATGTGACCCTTAGGAATAACGAGACCTATAAATACACACACCCGGCGGACGGGTCCTCCAATTTGTACATTGAATTCGGGGCTCCGCATGCGGTTAAACAAATCAAGGTGAACGGTCAGTCCATCGATTCTTCCAAGATGGTCCGCATTGAACGGACCGAGTGAAGAATCGGCGGATCAGGGGCAGGGTCAGCATCCCTTTCCACGAAGTTTCGCCGGGTTCCCTGCCCCAAAAGCTTTTCAGGCCCATGGGCCTTGCGGTGAGGACCGGGACGCAAGGTCGGGAGGTGTCAGTCCATGTCCAATCCCGCGGAAGAGCTGAGGCGGGCGCGGGAAGCGGCCGGTCTCAGCTTGGAGGATGTCGAGAGAAGGACGCGTGTGCAGTCACATTATTTGAAGGCGATCGAAGAGGGGAATTATTCCGCGTTGCCCGGACATTCCTATGCCCGGGCGATTATTCGCACTTATGCGCAGTGTTTAGGGGTTTCGCCGGCGCCGATTTTGCGCGATTACGAGGGGAAATTGAAGCACTCCGCTACCGTGGAGGCTCCCAAGCGCTCCCTTCCGAGCCGCAAGGAGCGATACGCGGCGAGGAGGGGTCGGAGGAAGGACTGGAAAACGGCACTGCCGGAGGTTTTTTCTTCAAAGCAATTATTGATCGGCGCTTTATCGCTGGTTCTCATATTGGGCGTTGCGTCCACGCTTTATTTTGTCGATGTCTTCGGGAGCGGTCCGGAAGGCGATGAGTCGGCTTCCCCGGAGACATCGGAGGTGCGGGAAGAGGGACCCCCGTCAGAGGAACGGGGTTCACCCCAAGCGGCTTCCCTGTCCGGGGACGGGAACGAGGTGTCTGTCCGCCTGGTGAAGACGTCGGAATCGAACAAGCACGGCGATGAATACGCGATCGGCCATGCGGACAAGGTGGTGGTCACCATCAAAGCTTCGGCCGAAAGCTGGTTCCGCGCACGGGGAGGGGGGCCGACCGCTTCGGTGATGAAGGACGGGTATATCAAGGCGGGACAAACGGAAACCTTCACCCACTCCGAATGGATTTCCCTTCATCTGGGCAAGCCGGACAAGATTGAACTGCGGGTAAACGGGTATTTGGTGGACACGGAAGGGCAGAAAGATCCCCAGACATATCAGTTCCGGCTGGACGACAAGACCGATGAGAAGGCGGACAAGGATTCGTAGAAGTCATTTCGCTTTTTGACATGCTGAATGGGCATCGTATATACTTACGGAAGAATGTCAGAGATGGTGCCCATTTTTTGGAGGAAATGCGATGCCGGAAAAAGTTGCGATTGTCACGTTGGGATGCGAGAAGAATCTCGTGGATTCGGAAATCATGTCGGGACTGATTGATCGGCAAGGTCACATGCTGGTGGAGGATCCGAACGACGCCACCGTCGTGATAGTGAATACATGCGGGTTTATCGACGCCGCGAAGGAAGAGTCGATTAACGCCATTTTGGACTTGGCGGAGCTGAAGGAATCGGGACAAGTGAAAAGCCTGATTGTCTCCGGGTGTCTGGTACAGCGCTATAAAGAGGAACTGATGAGGGAGATTCCGGAGATCGACGGAATCGTGGGGACGGGCGATTTCGACAAGATCGCGGAGGTGATTGCCCAATCCATTTCGGGTCGTCGGCCGGTGATGGTAGGCAATCCCGTTTTTTCGTATGAGAAGGCTCTCCCGCGAAAGCGGTTGACTCCTCGCCATTTTGCCCATGTCAAAATCGCCGAGGGCTGTGACAACGCGTGCACTTTTTGCAGCATTCCCGTGATGCGCGGTGCACTTCGCAGCCGGAGCATCGAAAGCATTGTACGCGAGGTGGAGCAGTTGGCTGCGGAGGGAGTGCGGGAGGTGAGCCTGATCGCTCAGGACACCAGCAACTACGGAGTGGATCTGTATGGCTCCCCGTCCCTGGCACCCCTTTTGAACCGCGTTTCCGAAGTGGAGGGGATCCGCTGGGTTCGGCTTCATTATGTCTATCCGGGTGCTTTCAGCGATGAACTTCTGGAGACGATCGCTTCCAACCCGAAAATCTGCAAATACATCGACATGCCCCTGCAACACAGCGAGGATCGCATTCTCAGGCGCATGCGCCGACCGGGCAGGCAGCGGGATATCCTGTCCCTGATCGAAAAAATTCGCGGTCGCATTCCGGATGTGGCGATCCGCACTTCGATCATCGTGGGATTTCCCGGTGAGACGGAGGAGGATTTTGAGAACCTGCTCCGCTTTGTCCGGCGGGTGGAGTTCGACCGTTTGGGTGTCTTCACCTATTCCAACGAAGAAGGAACGCCCGCATCCCGGTTGCCCGACCATGTTCCGGAGGAAGTCAAGGAGGAGAGGGCCAACCGGCTGATGGAGTTGCAGCGCCAGATTTCGAGCCGTCGGAATCAGCGGCATGTCGGACGGGAATTGGAGGTTTTGATCGAATCCTACGATGGGCGCAGTGACGTTTACGTGGGTCGCAGTCAGTATGACGCCCCGGAGATTGACGGCGAGGTGTTTGTCCGCGGACAACAATTGCCCATAGGTGAAGTGATTCGCACCCGGATCACCCATTCTTTTGAATTCGACCTCGCGGGGGAGGTTCTCTGACGTGAATTTGGCCAACAAAATCACGCTGGCCCGCATCTTTCTCGTCCCGGTGGTGATGTTTTTCCTTCTGGTCCGGTTCAATCTCGGCCAGTTTCAGTTCGGGCAGGGGGTGATCACCGTCAGCGAGATCATCGCCGCCCTGATCTTCATCCTGGCCGCCGTCACGGACGGGCTGGACGGATATATCGCCCGGAAACGGAAGCTCGTGACCAATCTGGGAAAATTGCTGGATCCCCTGGCGGACAAGTTGCTGATTTCCGCAGCGCTGATTTCGCTGGTGGAGATGCAGCGACTGGATGCATGGGTGGCGATAGTCATCATCAGTCGGGAGTTTGCGGTAACCGGGCTGCGAATGATCGCCGCCGCCGAGGGGAAGGTGATTGCCGCCAGCCCTTGGGGGAAATTGAAGACGATCGTTCAAATCGTCGCCATCGTCGCCCTGATGATCAACAATTTTCCCTTCTCGTCCTTCGCCTTTCCCTTTGCCGGGATCATCACCTGGGCTGCTGTGATCATCACGGTCTGGTCCGGTGCGGATTATTTCATCAAAAATTGGAAGGTCATCCGATTTTCCAAACATCGATGAGGTGTGCCGCCCGTTTTGTCCGGGCGGCGAGACCCTCCGGATCCAACCGGCCGAATTGTCATCAGATCGGATAAACAGGAGGGTTGTATGCGCGGCGAAATCATTGCAGTTGGAACGGAGCTGCTCCTGGGTCAAATTGTGGATACCCATTCCGCCTACCTCTCCCGCGAGTGCGCCGAGCTGGGAATCAACATTTATTATCATTCCGCCGTCGGTGACAACCGGGAGCGGCTGAAGGAGATTCTCCGCCTGGCCGGGTCCCGGTCCGATCTGGTTTTGATCACCGGAGGACTTGGTCCGACCGAGGATGACTTGACGAAGGAAGCCCTTGCGGAGCTTCTGAATTTGCCCCTCGTGCCGCATCCCCCTTCCATCGCCCGGATGGAAGCTTTGTTCGCCCGCTTCGGAACGTCGGTTCCTCCCGGAAATTATAAACAGGGACTGGTGTTTGAAGGGGGGACGGTTTTTGAAAACCGCAACGGGACGGCTCCGGGCGTGGCGGTCACGCACGGGGGAACCACCTACGTGTTGATGCCGGGGCCCCCCGGCGAGTTGATTCCGATGTTTGAAGAGGAAGTGAAACCTTTCCTGATTTCCCTTCTGCCCGGTGATGAGAGGATCGTCTCCCGGGTTTACCGCTTTTTCGGGATCGGTGAGTCACATCTGGAGGAACGGATCAAGGATCTGATTCAAAACCAGGGGAATCCCACCGTCGCTCCGCTGGCAAAGGAGGCGGAGGTCACCCTGCGCTTGACCGCCAAGGCCCGCGATGCGGATGAAGCGGAGAGGATCATGGAACCCGTCCGGAGAGAAATAATGAAGAGGGTGGGCGGCTTTTGTTATGGAGAAGGGGAGTTATCGCTGGAGGAGTTGGTGATCCGGCGTCTCCTCGATCAAAAAAGGACCCTGGGTCTTGCGGAAAGTTGCACCGGCGGACTGATCACCCGCATGCTTACAACGGTTCCGGGAAGCAGCGGAGCGGTGAAGGGGGGCGTGGTCAGCTACACGTCGGATGTGAAGAAAGGAGTTCTGGGGGTTCCCGCCGGGGTGATCGAGCGATACGGGGCGGTCAGCATGGAAGCGGCCCTCGCCATGGCGGAGCGCGCGCGGGAGCTCTTCGGTTCCGATTTGGCCGTCAGTGTGACCGGTGTGGCGGGGCCGGATCCGGCGGAGGACAAACCGGTGGGACTGGTGTATATCGGTTGTGCGGAAGAGGGGTATCCCACCCGTGCGTATCGGCTCCGTCTCGGCGGAAACCGCCAAGGGATCCAGTTGCGTGCGGCAAAACATGCACTTTTCATCCTACAGGAACGATTAAAGAAAGGTGAAGCTCAGACATGAAGCGTTTTGACATGTTCGATTTGGATCCGGCGATCTTGCGCGGAATCGCCGATATGGGATTTGAGGAACCGTCCCCGATTCAGGCGGAATGCATCCCGCTGGTGTTGCGCGGGGAGGATGTGATCGGCCAGGCACAGACCGGAACGGGAAAAACCGCCGCCTTCGGCATTCCGGTTCTGGAACGGATCGATCCCCGCCGTCGTGAGGTGCAGAGTCTGATTTTGGCCCCCACGAGGGAGCTGGCGATCCAGGTTTCGGAAGAGATGCGGAAGATCGGGCGCCCCAAAAGGGTCAGGACCCTTCCCATCTACGGCGGGCAGTCGATTGGACGGCAAATCAAGGCCCTTCAGCAGGGCGTTCACGTGGTGATCGGGACGCCGGGACGGATTTTGGACCACCTCCGCCGGGGGACGCTGAACCTGAACCATGTGGAGATCATGGTTCTGGACGAGGCGGATGAGATGCTGGATATGGGCTTTATCGACGACATCGAATCGGTGATGAAATATTTGCCCGAACACCGGCAGCTTCTTCTCTTTTCCGCCACCATGCCTCCCGCCATCCGGCAACTGGCGAAAAAATATATGCGAAAACCCCGTTATGTCACGGTCAGCCGCGGCGAAGTGACCGTGCCCGTCATCGAGCAGGCGTATTATCGAGTGTTGGAAAGCAACAAGCTGGAGGCGCTGTGCCGGATACTGGACAGCGAGGATATCGACTTGGCCATACTCTTTTGTCGGACCAAAAAAGGGGTGGACGAACTGGCGGAGGCCCTTCAGGCAAGGGGATATCTGGCCGGGGGGCTGCACGGCGACCTTCCCCAGCAACAGCGGGATCGCGTGATGAACGCCTTCCGCGGAAAGGAGATCGAGCTCCTGGTGGCCACGGATGTGGCGGCACGGGGGATTGATGTCGGAAGCGTTTCCCATGTGATCAACTACGACATTCCCCAGGATACCGAAAGCTATGTGCATCGCATCGGCCGTACCGGACGGGCGGGCAGGACGGGAGTCGCCCTCACGCTGGTCACTCCCCGGGAGATGAAGCAGCTTCGTTCGATCGAGGAAGGGATTCATCAGCGGTTGGAGCTGCGGGAGATCCCCAGCCTGGAGGAAGTGGCGGAGAAGCAGCAGCAGACGTGGATAACCCAGGTTGAGGAGACGATTCGGTCGGAACAGGATTTTTCCCTGTTCAAAGAGATGGTGCGGGAGTTGACGGCCCGGCACAGCCCGGAAACCGTCGCGGTCGCCGCTTTGTATCTGGCCTTTGCCGATCGGTTGACCGGAAGCGCCGATCCCGCCTACGATTTCGGCGAGACGGGTGCCGCGCCCGGAATGGTTCGCTTCTTTGTGAATCTGGGGCGCAATGCCAATATCCGTCCGCAGGAATTGGTGAAAGTCATATCGGAGCAGGCGGGCATTTCGGCCAAACAGGTGGGGCGGATCAACATTTACGACCGGTTTTCCTTTGTGGAAGTTCCGGAAGAGGTGGCTCCTTTCGTCTTCGAAGCCCTGCGCCAATCGAAAATCAACGGGGCGAGGGTCAACCTCGAACCGGCGCGGCCCCGCAATCGTTCCTGAAAGAGAGAAAACACCCTGCCGGCAGGCGGCAGGGTGTTTCCGTTATTGAATGCCCAGGGCGATTTTGGCGTAACGGGACATCCGGTCTTTGGTCCACGGCGGATCCCAGACGATGTTGACTTCCACTTCCTTGACGCCGTCCACCCTTTTGACGGCTTCCGTGACGGCGCCGTTGATCATTCCGGCCAAGGGGCAACCGATGGCGGTCAGGGTCATCGTCACTTTCACATTGCCTTCGTCGTCGATATCCACGCCGTAGACCAAGCCCAGGTTGACGATATCGATTCCCAATTCGGGATCGGTGACTTCTCCCAGGGCCTCCATGATCTCCTCTTTCATCTTTTCCTTGTCCATCATCCACCCCTCCTTCCCGGGAAACGATGCCTCTCTTGGTGACGAGACGCTGTCTCCCCCTAGTTTACCACAATGGACCGGTCGCCGAAACACGGAAGGACCCTGGGGCCGATTGCGCCGGAGGAAGGAAGGGTTTTTTCCATTTCTTCGGAGGAAAATCCGAATAAATGTTCGCAAATGATCTTGGCACCCGGTGAAAAACGCGGTATGATGATATCGAGGTGAAACGGAAACAGAGGAGTGATCCTATGTCTGACCGCCGTCAGGCTTTGGAGATGGCTCTAAGGCAGATCGAGAAGCAGTTTGGCAAAGGTTCGATCATGAAGATGGGGGAAGCGGCCAATACCCAGGTGGAGACGGTATCCAGCGGTTCCTTGGGCCTGGATATCGCCCTGGGGGTGGGCGGTTATCCCCGCGGACGAATCATTGAAATATACGGCCCCGAGTCGTCGGGGAAGACGACGGTGGCACTCCATGCCATCGCGGAAGTCCAAAAAATCGGAGGACAAGCCGCCTTCATCGATGCGGAGCACGCACTGGATCCGGTGTATGCCCAGCGGTTGGGGGTCAACATCGATGAATTGCTCTTGTCCCAGCCGGATACGGGGGAACAGGCGCTGGAGATCGCCGAGGCGCTGGTTCGGAGCGGAGCGATCGACATCATCGTGATCGACTCGGTGGCGGCGTTGGTTCCGAAGGCGGAGATCGAAGGGGAGATGGGGGATTCCCACGTGGGTCTCCAAGCCCGCCTCATGTCCCAGGCGCTTCGGAAGCTGTCGGGGGTGATCAGCAAGTCGAAGACGATCGCCATCTTCATCAACCAGGTGCGGGAAAAGGTGGGGGTGATGTTCGGGAATCCGGAGACGACCCCCGGTGGACGCGCCCTCAAGTTTTACTCCAGCATCCGTCTGGAGGTGCGCCGCGCGGAGACGATCAAGCAAGGGAGCGAAATGGTGGGGAATCGCACCCGGATCAAAGTGGTGAAGAACAAAGTGGCGCCTCCCTTTAAACAGGCGGACGTGGACATCATGTACGGCGAGGGAATTTCGAACGAGGCGAGCATATTGGATATCGCCACGGATTTGGACATCGTGAACAAGAGCGGCGCCTGGTATTCCTGGAGCGGAGAACGGCTGGGCCAGGGGCGGGAAAACGCCAAACAGTTTTTGAAGGAACACCCTGAGGTGTGCGCGCAGATTGAAGCCGCGATCCGGGAGCATTACGGTCTGCCCGCCCCCAAGCGGGCGGAGGATGATTCTTCGGAGGAACTGCCCCTCGGATGACGATGGAAAAAGGGGTGATCACCCGGATCGAACGGTTGCCGGGTCGACCGCGGTATCGGATTTATGTCGACGATTCCTGCCGGTTCACCGTGGAAGAGGATGTGTTGATCAAATGCGGCCTGACGAAGGGGATGGCGGTCGATCCCGACCGGCTGGCTTCGATTCTGGAAGCGGAGGAGTGGAGCCGGGCCAGGAGGCTGGCGCTTCGTTATCTCGCGACAAAGCGGAGGACCTCCCGGGAGCTGGAACGGATGCTCCGGAGGAAGGGGGTCTCATCCGACCACATAAAAGCCGTCATGGACGAGTTTCGGCGTTTCCGCTATCTCGATGATCGAGCCTTTGCCCGGGATTGGGTGGAGGAGCGGAGAGCCCGGAAAGGGTACGGGGCGGCGCGGATTCGCAGGGAACTGGAGGAGAAAGGCGTTTCGGAGGAGCTGATTGCCGAGGCGCTGGGAGAAGTGGATGAGGAGGATGAGTATCGCCTCGCCATGGAAGTGGCGGAACGCCGATTGTCCCGCATGCAGTCCCAGCCCTGGCCCGCCCTGGAGCGTCGGTTGGGCCGCCAGCTGTTGAATCGCGGTTTTTCTCCGACCGTGGTATTCGAGGTGTTGGAGCGCGTCCGGTCGATTTATCGGGAAGAGGAAGGATGAGGGGCAGTGCGCTTTCTTTATGTGACCGACACGCATATCCGCGGAACTTCTCCCCGCAGCCGGACCGACGACTTTCCCCTTGCGATCCGGGAAAAGCTGCAGGAAGTGATTGAGCTGGCCCATCGGGAAGAGGTGGATGCGGTCCTTCACGGCGGGGATCTGTTTGACCGGCCGGATATTTCTCCGGCCGTGGTGCGGGAGTTTGCGGCGCTTTTTCGCCGATTGCAGGTTCCCCTCTACATGATTGCGGGCAATCACGACATTTACGGGCACAACCCGGACACGGTCGATCGCTCCATGCTGGGCCTGCTGGATGCCTTCGGGACAGTCCGGTTGCTGAGGAGCGGAGAGAAGCTTCTGCTGGAAAAGGGCGGGGTGTCGGTTCAGCTTTCCGGTCAACCGTTTCATTACGATTTGGACAAGCGTGATCCGGCACTCGATTATTCCGTGGAGAACCGGACCGGCGCCGACGTGTGCATCCACATGGTCCACGGAATGGCCGTCGACCGGGCGCTGCCCGCGGAGGTACCCCACACCCTCATCGACCGCCTCTGGTTCGATCAGGTGGATGTGCTCCTCACCGGCCATTACCATGCCGGGTTTCCGGTGCAGCGGCGAGGAAACCGGTATATCGTCAATCCGGGAGCCCTGGCCCGGATCAACAATCACCCGTCGGAGATTCGCCGCCGACCCCAGGTCGCCCTCATCGACATCGACGGGGAGATCCGCGTCCGGATCCTTCCCCTGTCCTGCGCCGCCTCGGGAGAAGCGGTGCTGGATCGTTCCTACATAGAGAAGGCGGCTTTTCGGGAAGAGAAGATGGCCGGGTTTGTCCAGCAGATCCGGGAGGCGGGAAATTTTCAGCACATGGCGGTGACCGATATCGTCGAGGAGATCGCCCGGATGACGGGAGTGGAGGATGAAGTGCGACTCGAAGCCCTTGCCCGGATCGGCGAGGTGCAGGAGCGGTTCGGATACGGGGAAGGTGTGGAGGATTGAAGCGGTTTAAAGGGCTTGTCATCGAAAATTTCCAATCCCACGAGCGGACGGAGATCGTTTTTTCGAAGGGGCTCAACGTGTTCGTGGGCCCTTCGGACAGCGGAAAGAGCGCCATTTTGCGCGCTCTGCGATGGGTGCTGTACAACCAGCCGCGGGGGAGCGATTTTATCCGGACCGGCGCTTCGCGCTGCCGGGTAACTCTGATTCTTTCCGACGGGACGCAAATCGTCCGGGAGCGATCCTCCTCGGTCAATCGCTATTTGATCCGGGATCCTCGGGGAAAGGAGCAGGTTTTTGAAGGGTTCGGCAGCGATGTGCCCCGGGAAGTGCTGGAGGCCCACGGAATGGTCCCCCTGCAGTTGGATGAGGACCGGGAATTGACGCTGCAGATCGGACAGCAGTTGGAGGGCCCCTTCCTCCTGTCGGAGAGCGGGGGGACGAGGGCCAAGTCGATCGGCCGCATCAGCGGGGCTCATCTCCTGGATTTGGCGCAGAATCAGACCGCCAAGGATCAGCGGGCCGTCTCCTCCCGGATCCGATTTGTGGAGGAGGAGATGGCGAGGCGGGAAGAGGAGCTGAAACCTTACGAGGGGTTGCCGCGCCTTCGGAAACAGTTGGATCGGGCCGCCGCGTTGAGAGAGGAAGCGGAGCGGAAGAAGGAGTTCCTCGAGAGGCTTCGCGGACTCAAGGAGCGATGGGAAGATTGCCAAAGCGAGATGTTGCGGGAGCGCAAACGGATTGCCTCCCTGGAAAAGGTGCCGGAGGCGGAGAAAATTTTTAGCCGTCTGGTGGAGGACGGAACCCGCCTGATCCGCATCCGGAAAATGGCCGATGGTTGGCGAAAGGGACGGGAGGAAAAGGCCCATTGGCAACAGGTGCGGTTTCGAACGACCCGGCTGGGGGAAGGGGCGCAACGGATCGCAGAGGCCGAACGGTTGCTGGAGCGGCTGGACCGGTTGCGCCGCCTGAGTAACCATCGGCTCCTTCTCGCGCGGGACATGGACAGGGAGCGACGCGTGGTTGAACGCACCGTCTCCCTTTCCGCAGCGGGCCTTCTCGTAGATGACCTCGGAGAAGCGGTGCTGAAGCTCCGGAAGATGGAGGAGAGGAGAAACCGCTGGGTCGGCATGAGAGGGGAGCGCGCGGGGGTGGAACGCACGCTGCGGCGGCTGAAGAGGGCGGAGCAGGCGGAGGCCCTCTGGGGTGGTCTGGAGGCGTCCTGCCGATTGTTTCAGTCGTTGAAAGAACGGCGCGATCGGCTTGAGGAACTGCGGGGACGGATCGAAAAGGGGATGCGCTACATAGCGGAGCGGGAAGAGGAGATCCGAAGGAAGTCGGAAGAGATGATCCGGGCCTTTGAGCGGATGGGGCGGTGCCCCACCTGCGGCATGAGGTTCGGACCGGACTTGTTGAAACATCTTTCCGAAGAGCTTCAGGGAGGGGAGTCGGGTGCAGCAGCAGGAAAAGGAGATTCAAGCACTTCGCAAGGCTTTGGACGAGGCCAAAGATCTGCGCAATCGGGCGGAGGTCAAGCTGGAGGCGCTGGAACGGCAGGAAAAGGAGATCCTGCGGGAGTTGGAGGAGCTCGGGGTGGAGCCGGATCGCCTGGATGAGGAGATCGAACGGCTGGAGCGGGAAATCGATGAGAAGATCAAACAGGCTTGGGAACTGATTCCCGTGGAGTTGATTCCGTCCCATGGATCGAAAGGATGAATTGAGCCGCTTGAGCCAGGCGCTGGCGGAAGCCGAGCGGCAGTGGGAGCGCCTGGAGGGCAAGAGGCAGGAGTTGGAGCGGCAGTACCGCGCCGTTCAAAGGGAATGGGAGGAGCTGCAAAGAAAGCGGGATCTCTACGAAAAGGTCCGCGTCCTTCTGCAGACGGCGGCGGAGCACGCCCGCCTCCAGGCGAAGGAGCAGATGGAGACGCTGGTGACCAACGCCCTCCAGTATGTATTCGGCCCCATGTTCCGTTTTGAGATTGAGCTCGCGGATCACGGGGGGAAACCCCACGCCGAGTTTTATGTGGTTACGGAATGGGAGGGGCGAAAGGTCCGAACCAAGCCCCAGGAAGCCCGGGGCGGAGGGGTCGTTGACATCACTTCCCTGGCCTTGCGGGTGGCGTTCATGGAATCATTCCGCCCGCGTCCCGAGGGGCCGCTGATTCTGGATGAGCCCGGAAAACACGTCAGTTCGGAATATGTGATCCCCATGTTGGAATTCCTCAAATCGACGGGGGAGATGTTCGGGCGGCAGATCATTTTGGTGACCCACGACCCCCATCTCACGGAAGGGGCTGAACAGGTGTTTCAAATCGGCCTCAAGTCCGGGCGGACGGTGGTGACTCCCCTCCGTCTCCTTGACAACGGGATTAATTAAATACTAAAATGGTGTTGCTCCAATGTGGTTGGCTATCCCTTTGATGGAAGGACCCGCATAACCACAAAGTTGCTATAATTTCAGACGGATGGGTTATGGTTTAACCCAACACTCCATTTCTCCCGTGAAAATTGGTGTGTATGGAAGAGGCTGTGTTTCCTGTGCCGGATATGATTGGGACGTGCTGCCCATTCTCCATATTTGGGGAATCTCCGTTCCCGCTTCCGGATCCATTTTGAGGTTGTTGTGATTTTGGCCGATGGCTTGGAGAAGGAAAGGATTTTGCAGCGAAAGCGGGCTGCAACAGAAGTTCAGCGCGGTTGAGTGGAAGACCGAAGTGGATCGGTCTTGTTTTATAAGTGGCGGAGGAAGGAGGTGGTAAGGGGGAATGCCGGACATACACATATTGGCTGTCAGCCTTATCGCGGGCTTGATCGGCGCCGTCGCCGGGTATTGGGGGCGGAAACTGACGGCTGAAGCGCGGATCGGCAGTGCGGAGAAGGAGGCCGAGCGCATCGTTCAAAATGCCATTCAGGAAGCCGATGCAGTGAAGAAGGAAAAAGTGTTGGAAGCCCGCGACGAGGCTCACGCGCTTCGCACTGAAGCGGAGCGGGAGATCCGTGAAGAGCGAAATGAACTGCACCGTCTGGAGCGGCGTCTGATGCAGAAAGAGGAAGCTCTCGACCGCAAGCAGGATTCCCTGGAGCGCCGCGAAGACGTTCTCAATAAAAAAGAGCGGGAAGCCCAAGAGCTGCTGAGAAAGGCGGAAGAGCTGAAACAGGAGCAGACGAGGGAGCTGGAGCGCATCTCCGGATTGACCGTCGAGGAGGCGCGGCAAAAGATTCTTTCCAGAGTGGAAAACGAAATGCGCCACGAGACGGCACAGATGATCAAGGAGATGGAGCAGCAGGCGAGGGAGGAAGCGGACAAGCGGGCGCGCAGCATCCTGTCATTGGCCATCCAGCGTTGCGCCGCCGATCATGTGGCGGAATCCACCGTTTCCGTTGTCACCCTTCCCAATGACGAGATGAAGGGACGGATCATCGGACGGGAGGGGCGGAATATCCGAACCTTGGAAACGCTGACGGGAATCGACCTGATCATCGACGATACCCCGGAAGCGGTCATTTTGTCCGGCTTTGATCCGATCCGCCGGGAAGTTGCCCGGGTCGCCCTGGAGAAGCTGGTGGCCGACGGGCGGATCCATCCGGCTCGGATTGAGGAAATGGTGGAAAAAGCCCGGAGAGAAGTGGATGAGCGGATCCGGGAGTACGGAGAGCAGGCCACCTTCGAAACCGGTGTTCACGGATTGCATCCCGATCTGATCAAGATTTTGGGGCGCCTGAAATTCCGGACGAGTTACGGGCAGAACGTGCTGAAACACTCGATCGAAGTGGCCCATTTGTCCGGGCTGTTGGCAGCGGAACTCGGGGAAGACGTGGTGCTGGCCAAGCGGGCGGGGCTTCTCCACGATATCGGAAAGGCGATCGATCACGAAGTGGAAGGATCGCACGTGGAGATCGGCATCGAGCTGGCCAAGAAGTACAATGAACACCCCGCCGTGATCAACGGGATCGCTTCCCACCACGGCGATGTGGAGGCGACCAGCGTCATCGCCGTGCTCGTCGGTGCGGCGGACATCCTGTCTGCGGCACGGCCGGGAGCGCGCCGGGAGACTTTGGAGGCATACATCAAGCGGTTGGAAAAACTGGAAGAAATATGCGAGTCCTTCGACGGGGTCGAAAAATCGTATGCCATTCAGGCGGGACGGGAAGTCCGCATCATCGTTCGGCCGGAAGAAGTGGGGGATGCCGAAGCGTCCCGTCTGGCCCGGGAGATCACCAAGAAGATCGAAAATCAGCTGGACTATCCCGGTCACATCAAGGTAACCGTGATTCGGGAGACCCGGGCAGTGGAATATGCCAAATGAGAAAGCGGCCCTTAGCCGCTTTCTTTTTTAAGCAGAGTTGGAGGCGCGAAGGATGCGCGTATTGATGATTGGAGATGTAGTGGGTTCTTGCGGGCGTTCAGCCCTTCGCAATCAGCTCCCTCGATTAAAGCGGTCTCTCCAACCGGACGTCATCGTCGCCAACGGGGAGAACGCCGCGGGGGGACGGGGGATTACCCGTGCCATTCTTCGGGAATTTTATGATCTGGGAATCGATTGCGTCACCCTGGGAAACCATTCCTGGGATCAGCGGGAAATTTTTGATTTCATCGACGATGAAACGCGCCTGATCCGTCCGGCCAATTATCCCGAAGGCACTCCCGGCCGGGGGGTTGCGGAGATTCCTGTGGGGCAGGAGGTTTTGGCGGTCATCAATCTGATGGGGCGAACCTTCATGCCGATTACGGAATGCCCCTTCCGGGTCGTGGATGCCCTGTTGAAGGATCTGGAGGAAACTTCCTTTATTCTGGTTGATTTTCACGCCGAGACCACTTCGGAGAAGCAGGCGATGGCTTGGTATCTCGACGGTCGGGTGTCGGCGGTGATCGGAACGCACACCCATGTCCAGACGGCGGATGAGCGCATTCTCCCTTCGGGAACGGCTTATCTCACCGACGTGGGAATGGTGGGCGCCTACAACGGGGTAATCGGCATGGATCGCGATCTGGTGCTGAAAAAGTTTCAGACACAGCTGCCGGTTCGCCTGGAAGCGGGAAGTGGGCCGGCCCAGCTGAACGCGGTCCTGATCGATTTGGAGCGCTCTTCGGGGCGCGCCCGCCAAATCCGGCGCATTCGCATCGATGACGATCATCCCTTCATGGATTGATTTTGGTTTTCAATATTTCGAATGTTTGACTTTATAGGAAGGAATTTATCGACGAATGGCGAATATACTAGCAGTGGACTTATTTCAATCACCAAGGAGGTACCCCCATGGAAGTATTAAAAGTTTCAGCAAAGTCCAACCCGAACTCCGTTGCCGGTGCACTTGCAGGTGTCCTGCGTGAGCGCGGGGCGGCCGAAATTCAGGCTATCGGTGCCGGTGCACTGAACCAAGCTGTTAAGGCGGTCGCGATCGCACGAGGGTTTGTGGCACCGAGCGGCATGGACCTGATCTGCATTCCGGCCTTCACCGACATCATGATCGATGGTGAAGAGCGAACGGCCATCAAGCTGATCGTGGAACCCCGATAAGGGTCAAAATGGCAATAAACCTGTTTATCTCGTATAGACAGGTTTTTCTTTTTTGGAAAGGATGAACCGGATGCGATGGATCGACGGCCACTGTGACGTGTTGTGGAAACTTTGGGACGCCCGGGAACCGATTTCCTTCTACGATGCGAAATCCCCGTTGGACGTCCGTTTTCCGGACGCCCGGGCCGCAGGAATCGGGTTGCAAGTCTTCGCCCTGTTTGTCTCCCCGAAGGTGCCGAGGGATTCGGCGTGGGACGCCGTCCTTCGCCAAGTGGATCTGTTTTACGAGGTGATCGTCCGCGATGGAAGTGAAGTGACGGCGGTCAGTTCGTCCGCCGAACTGGAAAATTTGAAGAGTTCGGGGAAGATGGGGGCTCTTCTGTCTTTGGAAGGGGCCGACGCCTTGTCCGGGGATTTGTATCGATTGCGCGTGCTTTACCGGCTGGGGGTTCGCCAGCTGGGGCTCACCTGGAATCATGCCAATGAGGCGGCGGACGGAGTGGAGGAGGATCGAGGCGGTGGCCTGACCCGATTTGGGCGGAAGTTGGTGGAAGAGATGGTCCGCCTTCGAATGATACTGGATGTATCCCATCTGTCGGAACGGGGATTTTGGGATGTGATGGAGTTCTCCGATGCTCCCGTCATCGCTTCCCATTCCAACTGCCACGCGGTTTGCCCGCACAGGCGCAATCTGAAGGATGATCAAATCCGCGCTCTGGTCGAAAAAGAGGGGATCATGGGAATCACCTTCGTGCCTCAGTTTGTGCATGAGCCGAAGGAGGAGGCCGCCGTGGAACACCTGCTGAGGCACATCGATCATGTGTGCGAACTGGGAGGAGAGCGCATTCTGGCCTTCGGGTCCGACTTTGACGGAATCTCTCACAAGGTCAAGGGGCTGGAGGATGTCGGGGGTTTTCCGTTCCTGGAAGAGCAGCTGTTAAAGCGTTACCCGGAGGAATGGGTAAGGCGTTGGATGTGGGACAACTGGTACGAATTTTATCGGAAACATCTTTCCTGAGGATCCTCCAGAGGCCCGTCGAGCCGGGCTTCCGGAGATTTTTTGATGTGCAATATCAGGAAATGGATCTGGAAAATATTATATGTTTTTAAGAAGACTTGTGAATCCGGTTTCACCGCGTCAAAAAGCAGAGAAAAAAGGCGGGATTGGGCGGGTATGGTGGTTGCTTTTTGAGGAGACTGGGTCTAGAATGGATAGATGATGAACGATATTTGAAGCCTTCATCAATATAGGGTTGAGAGGTAGTTGCAGGGTATTATTAAAAGGAGATGAGCACATTGGCCAAGCAGCTTTCATGGAAAGTGGGCGGTCAACAAGGGGAAGGGATTGACAGTACAGGAGAGATATTTTCCATTGCCCTGAACCGTATGGGATATTACCTGTACGGATATCGGCATTTTTCTTCCCGGATCAAAGGGGGACACTCCAATACCAAGATCCGGATCAGTATCCGCCCCATCCGGGCCATTTCGGATGATTTGGATGTTCTCGTCGCCTTCGATCAGGAAACGATCGATTTGAATGCCCACGAGCTCCGGGAGAACGGGGTGATTTTGGCTGACGCCAAATTTAATCCCACGGTACCGGAAGGGGTTCCCGCCCGACTCTATTCCGTTCCTTTTACGAAGATCGCCGAAGAAATCGGCATGGCGCAGATGAAGAACATGGTGGCGGTGGGTTCTTCCAGCGCCCTCCTCGGTTTGCCCGTGGAGGCCTTCCAGGGGGTGATCGAGGAGAAGTTTTTGCGCAAGGGCAGACACGTGGTCGATAAAAACATGGAAGCGATCTCCCGGGGGGCCCGGTATATTCTGGAGGAGGTCGGCGGCGCTCTCCCGGATCTTCAGCTGGACAAGAGCGACGGCAAGCGGCGCCTCTACATGATCGGAAACGATGCGATCGCCCTGGGGGCGATTGCCGCGGGATGCCGCTTGATGTTCGCTTATCCGATCACGCCTTCCTCCGAGATCATGGAGCAAATGATCAAGAGACTTCCTGAATTTGGAGGAACCGTCGTTCAAACGGAGGACGAAATCGCCGCCATCTCGATGGTGATCGGCGCCAACTACGGCGGCGTCCGCGCGTTCACCGCATCGGCCGGTCCGGGTCTTTCCCTGATGACGGAGGCGATCGGCCTGTCGGGGATGACGGAGACGCCGGCGGTGATCGTCAACACCCAGCGGGGCGGTCCCAGCACCGGTCTGCCGACGAAACAGGAGCAAAGCGATATCAACGCGATGATTTACAGCACCCACGGGGAGATCCCCAAAATCGTGATCGCTCCCAGCACGGCGGAGGAGTGCTTTTACGACACGATTCAGGCCTTCAATCTGGCAGAAAAATATCAGTGTCCGGTCATCATCCTGTCCGACCTGGCTCTCTCCCTCGGGAAACAGACCGTGGAGCCGCTGGACTACGACCGGATTCAAATCGATCGGGGACGCTTGATCTCCGATGAGGAAGAGCTGCCGACGCTTCCGGAAAACACCCTGTTTAAACGCTATCAGTTTACGGAAGACGGCATTTCCCCGCGCGTCTTGCCCGGGAAGAAAAACGGTTTGCACCACGTGACGGGAGTGGAGCACGACGAGACGGGGCGTCCCTCGGAAAATCCGGTCAACCGGAAAAAAATGATGGATAAGCGCCTGTCCAAACTGGCCGGAGGGATCGAGTTTGAAAATCCGGTGATCGTCGATGCCGACCACGAGGAAGCTGACCTCCTGATCGTGGGGATCGGCTCCACCCGCGGGACGATTCAGGAAGCGATGGAGCGTCTCACAGGCGAGGGAATCAAGGTGAATCACCTTCACATCCGCCAGGTTCTTCCCTTCCCGACGGAGGCGGTGCGCGAGCAGATGCAAAAAGCGAAGCGTATCGTCGTCGTGGAAAACAATGCGACCGGGCAACTGGCTTCCCTGCTGAAGCTTCACGTGGGCATGGCCGATAAGATTGTCCATGTCGGAAAATACGATGGCACGCCGTTCCTGCCCTCGGAAGTTTACAACCAGTGCAAGGAGCTGATGGTCCATGGCCACGTTTAAACAATTCCGGAACAAAGTGAAACCCAATTGGTGCCCGGGTTGTGGGGACTTTTCCGTGTTGGCCGCCATGCAGCGGGCCTTTGCCAATCTCGGTTTGGAGCCGGAAGATGTGGCGATCGTTTCGGGGATCGGCTGCTCCGGCCGGATTTCCGGATATCTCAACGCTTACGGTTTTCACGGCATCCATGGTCGCGCCCTTCCCATCGCCCAGGGGTTGAAGCTGGCCAACCGGGATTTGACGGTGGTTGCTGCAGGTGGTGACGGAGACGGTTTCGCCATCGGCATGGGTCATACGATTCATGCGATTCGGCGCAATGTGGATATCACTTACATCGTGATGGATAACCAAGTGTACGGTTTGACCAAGGGGCAAACCTCTCCCCGCAGTGAAGTGGGATTCAAAACCAAGAGCACGCCGAAGGGCTCCATCGAATCGCCCCTGTCGCCGATGGAGATGGCTCTGACGGTCGGAGCGGGCTTTGTGGCCCAAGGGTTTTCCAGCGATTTGAAGCAGCTGACGCGCCTGATCGAAGAGGGGATCAAACACAAGGGCTTCTCGCTCATCAATGTGTACAGTCCCTGCGTGACTTACAACAAGATCAACACTTATGACTGGTTCAAGGATCATTTGGTGAACCTCGAAGAGGAAGAGGGATATGATCCCTCCGACCGCACCAAGGCGATGCAGAAATTGATGGAGCACAACAGCCTGGTGACGGGAATCATCTACCAGGACAAAAACCGTCCCTCCTACGAAGACATGATTCCCGGCTTCCGCGAAGAGCCCCTTGTCAAACAGGATTTGACCCTGCCCCGCGAAAAATTTGAAGCGATGGTCGCGGAGTTTTCCTGAGAAAAACCGGCCGCTTCCTGCGAAGCGGCCTTTTTTGTCTTGGGCAGAATAAGTAGATGGAATCGGACGAAGCGGGCATCCAAACCGGTATCGGAGGAGATATCAGCGTCATGAAGTGGAGAGTCCTCGGATGTCATTCACCTTTTCCGGCTCCCGGCGGCGCCACTCCCGGATATCTGTTGGAGGCGGAGGGGCATCGGATTTTGATCGACTGCGGCAGCGGGGTGCTGTCCAAACTGGCCGAAGTGTGTCCCCCGTACCGCCTGGACGCGGTGATTTTGTCCCATCTTCACCACGACCATATCGCCGACTTCTTCGTTTTGCAGTATGCCGTTCAGACGGCGATGCGCCGGGGGTGGCGGCGGGATCCCCTCCCTGTATACGCTCCCACCCGTCCCGAAAAATGGGGGAACCTCCTTCCCTACGGCGACGCGATCCGGCTTCATCCCGTCCAGGAAGGGATGAAATCCATCCTCGGCAGATGGGAAACGACCTTTTTCCGGACGGATCATGCCGTTCCCTGTTTCGCGGTTCTTCTGGAGGGTTTTGGACGCAGCATTCTGTACGGAGCCGATTCCGGGCCGAAAACGAATTGGGACGTGA
The DNA here is from genome assembly GCF_003001905.1 of Planifilum fimeticola. Classification (NCBI taxonomy): domain Bacteria; kingdom Bacillati; phylum Bacillota; class Bacilli; order Caryophanales; family Thermoactinomycetaceae; genus Planifilum; species Planifilum fimeticola. The sequence continues at coordinate 73,776 of NZ_PVNE01000004.1, read as the reverse complement.
TGGCGCGGAATCCCGATCTGTTTGTCTGTGAAGGCACGTTTCTTGAGCGGGATCTCCCCGAAAACCCCGTCGGCCATTTGTCGGTCAAACAGGCGGCGGAAGCGGCGGAGCGCATCCGGGCCAGGGAGCTGTTGTTGACCCATCTGTTTCCGGAATACGACCGCGATGAGATTGAAGAGGAGGTAAGGGGAAGCTATTCGGGACGGTGGTGGCTGGCGGAGACCGGATTGACCTTGTCTTTGTAAACGGAAGCGGGACTTCGGGGAATTCCTCGACAGGAATTCCCCTTGTTTTGTTGAAATCATAAAATGTGGCATGCGAATTTTTCTTTATTTTAACCCTCGTTCGTCCTTCCTCGACGGGGAGAGGGTACGATTTAAGTGAAGCCACTATTACGATGAAAGAGGGGGAGAAAGGTTGGGGAAACGGTCGCTATTCCGGACGAGTCTTTCGCTGTTGATCGCCGCTCTTCTGTTTATTGGTTCGGTCGGGCCGGTTTGGGCGGGCGGCGGTGACGCTGCTGTCGACCAATCGCGCAATAAGCGGCTGATCGATGTGCAGATATTGGGGATCAACGATTTTCACGGGCAGTTGAATGTGACGCAATGGGTGGATGGAAAACCCGCCGGCCGGGCCGATTATTTGGCGGCACACTTGAAGCGCCGTTCGGAGAAGAACAAGAACACGCTGATTGTCCAAGCCGGGGACATGGTGGGGGCCAGCCCGCCGATATCGGCTTTGCTCCAGGATGAGCCGACGATCGAGTTTCTGAACCGGATCGGGGTGGATGTGGGGACCGTCGGTAACCACGAATTCGATGAGGGAGTGGAGGAGATGCTCCGGCTGATAAACGGCGGGTTCCACCCGAACACCGGTTATTTTCCCGGAGCGAAATTCCCCTATGTCGTCGCAAACGTGTTGGACAAGAAAACAGGAAAGCCGGTTCTCCCGCCTTATGTAGTGAAAAGGGTGAAGGGGGTGCCGATCGGGTTTGTCGGCGTGGTGCTCACTGACACGCCGAGCATCGTCAATCCCGGCGGTGTGAAATCGGTGCGGTTTGTCGATGAGACCGCCGCCATCAACCAGGCGGTGAAGGAGCTGAAGAAAAAGGGCGTCCGTGCCATCGTGGTGCTTGCCCACGTTCCGGGCACCTCCAATTTGGACGGCAGTGCGGCGACGGGGGAGATTGTGGATGTGGCCAAGTCTGTCGATGATGAGGTGGATGTGATTTTTGCCGCCCACAGCCATCAGTACATGAACGCCGTCGTGGATGACAAGCTGCTGGTTCAGGCCTACTCTTACGGAACGGCGTATGCCGCCGTGGACCTGGCGATCGATCCAATAACGAAGGATATCACCCGGAAAAGGGCCGAAATTGTCACCGTCTGGCAGGAGGGGATCAAACCCGATCCCAAAATTCGCAGGATGATCGAGTATTACGAGGAAAAAACCGCTCCCATGGTCAACAAAGTGGTGGGTACGGCGGCGAAGACCATCCGGCGAGCGCAGAATGAGAGCGGTGAATCGGAGCTGGGCAATCTGATCGCCGACGCCCAGAGGACGTCGATGCAGACCGATTTTGCCTTCATGAATCCCGGGGGGATCCGGGCGGATATCGAGCAGGGGGAGGTGACCTGGGGGGAACTCTTCGCCGTCCAGCCCTTCGGCAACAACCTGGTGAAGATGACCCTTACCGGGGAGCAGATCCGCCGGCTGCTCAATCAGCAGTGGCAGCAGGCCAACAACCACTTTCTTCAGATTTCCGGATTGAGGTACACCTGGGACGATACCCGGCCGGTCGGCGATAAGGTGGTGGATATCTTCCTTCCGGACGGGTCCCGCATCGATCCGGACGCGGCCTACACGGTGACCGCCAACAGTTTTCTCGCCGAGGGCGGTGACAATTTCACGGTCTTCACGGAGGGAACCGATCGGGAAGTGGGTCCCGTCGACCTGGATGCCCTCGTCGAATACGTGAAGCAACTGCCGCAGCCCTTTTCCGCATCGATCGAAGGACGAATCGAAAAGATTCAATAGCTTTCTCTGTGAAGCCCCCGCCGTAAGCGGGGGCTTCCTTATATTGCATGTCCGTCATAGGTGGACATTCACCTTCCTCTCTGACGGTGGACATGGTATAATTTCGTTGGATTAGTAGGCATTAATGCCATCATGTCCTCGGAGAGGAGTGTCCTCTGTGAATGGAAAGATGCGTGCTCTGGTGAAACATCACCGGGCTTTCGGAGCAGAACTCCGGGAGGTGCCCATCCCGACGATCGGTCCGGATGAGGTGCTGATTCAGGTGAAATGCGTGACGATGTGCGGGACGGATGTCCATATTTACACTTGGGATGATTGGGCCTCTGGCCGGGTAAATCCCCCTTACGTGTTCGGACACGAGTTTTCGGGGGTGGTGGTCGAGGTCGGAGAGAAAGTGACATCCCTGAAGCCGGGGGACCGGGTCTCGGCGGAAACCCACATCGTATGCGGGGTATGCCCGCCTTGCCGGAGAGGAGAGGCCCATGTCTGTCTCAATACGGAGATCATCGGCGTGGACCGGGACGGCTGTTTTGCGGAATATGTGGCGATGCCGGAAAAAAATTTGTGGAAGGTGGATGATGACCGCCCCTTTGAAATCGCTTCCATCATGGAACCCATGGGCAACGCGGTCCACACGACCCTGTCCGGCCCCGTGGTCGGCAAGAAGGTGGCCGTGATCGGTTGCGGTCCCATCGGGTTGATGGCGATTTCCGTGGCCAAGGCAGCCGGTGCGGCGGCGGTGATCGCTTTGGATGTGAACGATTTTCGGCTTGAATTGGCAAATCGGATGGGGGCCACCCACATGATTCACTCCGGACGGATCGATCCCGTCGAGGAGATCCTTGCCCTCACGGAACGCGAAGGAGTGGACGTGGTGTTGGAAATGTCGGGTCACCCCACGGCCATTCAGCAGGGGTTCCGCATGCTGACGGGCGGAGGAAGGATGGCGATGCTGGGCCTGCCGACCCGCCCCGTGGAGCTGGACATCACGAAGGATATCGTGTTCAAGGGAGTAACGGTTCACGGCATCACGGGACGGAGGATGTTTGAGACCTGGGAACAAACGGACGGGTTGCTGAAATCCGGGGCGATCGATCTAAAGCCCCTGATCACGCACCGCTTTCCGCTGGAAGAGTACGAGAAGGCCTTTGATCTGATGATGAGTGGCAGCTGCGGCAAAGTGGTATTATATCCCTGAGTCGCGGTGGACTCGCCACAACACATCCTTTAGATTCTGATGAGAAGGAGGAGAAGGGATGCAGGGGCTGGAGCATCTGGAGCGGGAAATCGAAGCATGGCGCAAAGAAGGGGTTTTTCGCCCGCTTACCGAGATTGAGTCGGAGCAGGGAGCCCGGGTGGTGATTCGCGGAAAGGAAGTGATCCAGCTTTCTTCCAACAATTATCTCGGCCTGACTACCCATCCCCGGATGAAGGAGGCGGCCTTGGAAGCGGTTCGTACCTATGGCGCGGGAACCGGATCGGTCCGCACCATCGCCGGTACCTTTTCCATGCACGAAAGGTTTGAGGAGAAACTGGCCGAGTTCAAGCATACGGAAGCGGCCCTGGTCTTTCAGTCGGGTTTCACCGCCAACGTCGGGGTGATCGCTTCCATCTTGGGTGAGGAAGACGTGGTGATCAGCGATGAGCTGAACCACGCCAGCATCATCGACGGCATCCGCCTGACCAAGGCCTCCCGCAGGATCTACCGTCACGCTGATCTGGATGATTTGGAGAAGGCGCTCAAGGAGACCCAATCGGCCCGCACCCGCCTGGTTGTGACCGACGGTGTCTTCAGCATGGACGGGGATATCGCCCCGCTCAAGGAGATTGTGGAGCTCTGCGAGAAGTACGGTGCGGTCGTGATGGTGGACGACGCTCATGCCAGCGGGGTTCTCGGCAAAAACGGAAGGGGAACGGTGGACCATTTCGGACTGCACGGCCGTGTCCACATCCAGGTGGGCACCCTGTCCAAGGCGATCGGGGTTTTGGGGGGATATGTGGCGGGCTCCCGAATCCTGCGCGAATATCTGATCCACCGCGCCCGCCCCTTCCTGTTCAGTACGTCCCATCCGCCGGCCGTGACGGCGGCCTGCAGCGCGGCGCTCGACGTGCTGCTGGAGGAACCCGAGCTTATCGACCGACTTTGGAAGAATACGCGGTTCTTCAAAGAGGGCTTGAGAAAGCTTGGATTTGATATCGGTGACAGCCAAACTCCGATTACGCCGGTGATCGTCGGCGAAGGGGCGAAGGCGATGGCTTTGTCCGACGCCTTGTTCGAGGAGGGGGTTTACGCCCAGGGGATCGCCTATCCCACGGTTCCCAAAGGCAAAGCCCGGGTGCGCACCATCGTCACCGCCATCCATACCCGGGAAGACCTGCAGCAGGCGCTGGATGCCTTTGAGAGGGCAGGCAAGAAGGTGGGAGTTATCTGATCGGGAACATTTGGACGAGGAAGAAATCGTCCGCTTTCAGGCACCGGAAATCGAAAAAGGGTTTCCGGTGTTTTTTGCTTTTTGTTTTAAACATTAACCAGTTTGCTACACAGACCATTTAAAGTTTCACAAACGACTTGATTCAAGTCGTTTTTCATTCGGCCGGGTTCGAAGGGGCTGCAGCGCGCGGGAAGTTGCAAGAGCTTCCATTGAACCGGTTCGTATTTTGATGTATAATTTGTTAATTGCAAAGGATGAAATGGACTCATCGGGAAAGGTGTTGATATAGATGAGCGATCGCTTGACGGAGGTGAGCCGGTACTTCGTTCCGCCGAATCTCAAACAGGCGAAGCGGCGCGGAAAGGAAGAAGTACAGGTCCTTCAGTTCGAGGCGATTCCCGAGGACATGCGGGATATCGGCCGGGGAAAGCATTATTTGATCAAAACCTACGGCTGTCAGATGAATGTCCATGACAGCGAAACGATCGCCGGGATCTTGCAGTCGATGGGGTACAGCCCGACGGACAGGGAAGAGGACGCGGACGTGATCCTGCTCAACACCTGCGCCGTCCGCGAAAACGCCGAGGACAAGGTGTTCGGCGAGCTGGGGCGATTGAAACCGTTGAAGGTGGAACGCCCCGGACTGATCCTCGGTGTGTGCGGTTGCATGTCTCAGGAAGAGGCGGTGATTCGCCGAATCCTGCAACAGCACCAGTATGTCGATTTGATCTTCGGAACCCACAACATCCATCGGCTGCCCCATCTGCTCAAAGAGGCGCTGTTCGGCAAGGAAATGGTGGTGGAGGTCTGGTCCAAAGAGGGAGATATTGTTGAGAACCTTCCGAAAGCCCGGCAGGACGGCTTGAAGGCCTGGGTCAACATCATGTACGGGTGCGACAAGTTCTGCACCTATTGCATCGTCCCCTACACCCGCGGGAAAGAGCGGAGCCGCCGTCCGGAGGATGTGCTGGCGGAAGTCCGCGAGCTGGCCCGGAAGGGATATCGGGAAGTGACGCTGCTGGGGCAAAACGTGAACGCCTACGGGAAGGATTTCACGGACAGGACCTATACCTTCGCCCACCTGATGGATGATGTCCGCAAAATCGGCATTCCCCGGGTTCGTTTCACCACCAGCCATCCCCGGGATTTCGATGATCATCTGATTGAAGTGCTCGCCAAGGGGGGCAACCTGGTGGAGCACATCCACCTGCCCGTACAGTCGGGAAGCAGCGACATCCTGAAGCGGATGGCCCGGAAATACAACCGGGAACAGTATCTGGAGCTGGTCCGCAAGATCCGGGAAGCGATTCCCAACGTTTCCCTGACGACGGACATTATTGTCGGATTCCCGGGAGAGACCGAGGAACAGTTCGAAGAAACCCTTTCCCTGGTTCGGGAGGTGGAGTACGATTCGGCTTTCACCTTCATCTATTCCCCCCGGGAAGGCACGCCGGCCGCGCGCATGGAGGACGACGTGCCCCATGAAGTGAAAAAAGAGCGCCTGCTGCGTTTGAACCGGCTGCAGGACGAAATCAGCCGCCGCAAAAACGAGGAGCTTCGCGGTCAGGTGGTCGAAGTGCTGGTGGAAGGGGAGAGCAAGAAAAATCCCGAGATCCTCTCGGGGCGCACCCGTACCAATAAATTGGTCAACTTCCGCGGGCCGAAGCGCTTGATCGGAGAATTTGTCCAGGTTCGGATCAGCGAGCCTCTCACCTACACCCTGAAGGGTGAATGGGTGGAGACGGAGTCCTTGGCCAAGGCGGGGATGTAAATGGAGGAAATTCTGCCGGCACATCCCGTTTTGGCGCAAGCGGTCCGCCTGGGTCGGCGACTGACGGAAACCGAAGAGGTTCGTCGCTTTCGGGAAGCGGAGAGGCAGATTCAGGGAAGCGGACGGGTTCAGGGGCTGATCGAGGAGATCAAGCGAAAGCAAAAAGAGCTGGTCCACGCGAAACATTATCAGAAGACCAATTACATCCGCCGGTTGGAGGAGGAGCTGGATCGCCTGCAGCGGGAGCTGGAGGATCTCCCGATCGTCCGGGAGTATCAGCAATCCCAGGTGGAGATGAATGACCTTCTCCAGATGATTCAACGGGTGGTTGTCGATACGGTCTCCAGGAAAATCGACGTCGAAAAGGGCGGAAATATCGTCGGCGGGTGCGGCGCAGGCGGGCCGTGCCGCTGCCGATCATAACTTTTTAATCAAACCCCGCAGGGATTTCTGCGGGGTTTTTTGCACCCTAGTCATTCGCCCTGCATACAAATGGTACTGAACGATCGTTTGGAGGAGGGAGCACCGTGTCGAATACAGATAAAGGGCCGCAATACCGCCAAATCATCACCAAAGCGATCTGTGGCAGGGGTCGGAAGTTTTCCCAGTCGACGCATTCGATCGCACCTCCCGAGCACATATCCGGCATCCTCGGCGCCTGGATCATCAATCATAACTATAAAGCCAACCAGGTGGGCGAAACGGTCGAAGTCATCGGCAGCTACGACGTGAACATCTGGTATTCCTATGACGGGAACACCAAAACGGATGTGGCAAAGGAAACGATCCGTTATGTGGAACGCGTGCCGCTCAGTTACTACGACCGGAATGTTCGGGAAGGGACGACGGAGGTCACCGCCGTGGCCACTCAACCGCCCAACTGCATTGAGGCAAAGATCGCCGGCGGAGTTGTGCAAGTGAGTGTGGAAAAGGAATTCCTCGTGGAGATGATCGGCGAAACGAAGGTGTGCGTGGCCTGTTATCCGGCCAGCTTTGACGAGTGGGACGACAAAGACATGGTTGTGAGCAATGAATCGGATGGAGAAAGCTACGATTTCGACGATCTCGACCCCGATCTGATGGTGGATGATTTGGACGACTAAGCTCAGTCTAAATCGATTTCCGGATGAAAAGGGAGGCGGTTGCCTCCTTTTTCCTTTTAACTAACCTTCTCCGATTCCCTCACATATCATATCCAGAGGATATACGGAATGCGAAAGGGGACAGCGCAATGACTACCCTCGACCTTCCGGAAAAGAAGATGAACGATGAACAAGCAATCCGCGAGGAAGTGGTTACCGCTTCAAGAACCCTTTCCCCCTCGATCAATCTGAACGTATCGATTCCCTGGTATTCCGACCTGATGATGGAACTGAACCATCACGCCGCGGTCGAAAGGGCTCGTGACAGGAATTTTAAGTTCAATTGTCTGAGGCTGCACGGCGTGCCCGTGGCGGCGGATAAAACCGCCCTGAACCGTCAATACGTGATTCCCGTGTTTCAGACCGATGTGCTCGCCATGTACCGTTCGAAAAACAGTTATGTCTGGCTGGCGAACCGGAGCAATCGCACCCGGTTGCCCTTTCACAGGGTGAATATGTCGGAAAAGAGCAAGGAGATACAGCGGGCCGGCCGACTGGCGATCCGGGCCCTGTACGCCTTGGGGCTCGATTACGGGGTTGTCAAGATCGGCGTGCAACCCGGAGGTCAGTTGGTGGTGCTGGATGTCATCGTTCAGCCCCGGCTGAATCAGGAGATGGAGAACCGGTTTGTCCACTTTATTTATTTGTACGGGAAGCAGCTTTCCAACGCAGTCAAGCCGGTGGAGAAGGTGATGATCGGCGCCGATCCGGAATTTATCATGCAATCGGAAGAGGGAAGTCTGGTCCTGGCTTCCAAATATTTTCCCCGCTATGGACGGGTGGGGTGCGATGCGGTCTGGCACGGCGCCAACCGCGCGGACAAACCGCTCGTGGAGCTTCGACCCAAACCGTCGACCAATCCCCGCAATCTCGTGGTTCAGATGCTGCAGGGGATGTTCTACGCAGCCAAAAAAGTTAACGATGCTTCGGTCCGCTGGCTGGCCGGGGGAATGCCCTATCCGGGATATCCCCTTGGGGGACATATCCATTTCAGCGGCGTTTGGCTCAATTTCAAGTTGCTTCGGGCCCTGGACAATTACTTGGCGCTGCCCCTGATGCTGGCGGAGGATCCGCGCGGGGTGAAAAGGCGTCCCAATTACGGTTATCTGGGGGATTTCCGCCCCCAGTTCCACGGCGGCTTTGAATACCGGACGCTTCCCAGCTGGCTCATCTCCCCGACCCTGACCAAAGGGGTGGTGGCTTTGGCCCAGCTGATCGCCGCCAAGTATCCCTATCTCCGTCACGATTTTCTCCGGGAATATCCGGTTCAGAAAGCCTATTACCAAGGGAATAAAGAGGTGATCAGGGAAAAGCTGACGGAGATATGGACGGATTTGAGCGGTCTTTCCGATTATGACCGATACCGGTCCGATCTGGACGGATTTTTCAATTGGATTTTTTCGGGGAAAACCTGGGATGAATCGGTCGATTTTCGCTCGCGATGGAAATTGCCTCCCTTTAACCGGAAAAGGCAGTCGTCTTAAAAAGTTTGCTTGTTCGCCTGAAATCCGCGTGGTAAAATAAACCGTACGACAGCGAGCAGATCACAGAAATCGGAGGGTTTTCTCTTGGCGAACTACACTCCGATGATTCAGCAGTATTTGTCGATCAAGGCGGAATACCCGGATGCCTTTTTATTTTTTCGCCTTGGCGATTTCTACGAAATGTTCTTCGACGACGCCAAAAAGGCGGCGGAAGAGCTGGAAATCGTTCTGACCTCACGGGATGGCGGGAGAGAACGCGTTCCGATGTGCGGAGTTCCCTATCATTCCGCGGAGACATACATTGAACGATTGATCGATAAAGGCTACAAGGTTGCCATCTGTGAACAGGTGGAGGATCCGTCCCAGGCCAAAGGGGTTGTCCGGCGGGAAGTGGTTCGGGTCATCACCCCGGGGACGGTAATCGAGGAGCAGATGCTCGAGGAGAAGGAAAACAACTTTTTGGTCGTTCTGGCCGGGGATTGGCATCGTTCCGCCCTCGCCGCCTGCGATTTGTCGACGGGGGAGTGCCATATCACCCAGCTTGAGGGATCGGACGATCTCCTGGACGAAGCCGCCACCTTCCATCCCAAGGAAGTGCTCATCAGCGGGGCGCTCGCCCGGGACAAGGCCTTCGTGAAACAATCGGCCACCCGTCTGGGCAGCGTGGTCACCCCCGTCGTCGAGGAGGATCTCCCGTCTCTCGCGGAGATGGAGCGGCAGTTGAAGGAACAGTTTCCGGACGACTGGGGCGTGCTTACTTCCCCGGAGCTCACCCGGGCATCGGGGGTGCTTCTTTCGTATTTGCGCAGAACGCAGAAACGAACGCTGCGCCATCTCCACCGGCTGCATCGCTACGATGTCCGACGGTACATGATGCTGGATGACTCGGCTCGGCGCAATCTGGAGCTGACGGCCACGATCCGCGACGGAAAAAGGCAGGGTTCCCTTCTGTGGCTTTTGGACCGAACCGCGACGGCGATGGGAAGCCGATTGCTGAAAAGGTGGCTGGACAAGCCCCTGCTGGATCTGAAGGCGATTCTGGCGCGGCAGGATGTGGTGCAGGCCTTCACCGAGGATCTGATTCTTTTGGAGGAGGTTCGCACCCGGTTAAAGGGAATTTATGATCTGGAGCGGATCGCCGCACGCATCGCCTACGGTTCCGCCAACGGACGGGACCTCCGTTCCCTGTGCCGCTCCCTTCAGGCGGTTCCCACCCTGAAGGCGAGATTGGCCGAGAGCGGGAAGCCGGCTCTCACTGCCCTGGCGGAGCGAATGGACCCTTGTGCCGATGTGGCCCGCCTGGTGGAGGAATCCATCGTGGAGGATCCCCCTGCCGCCGTCAAGGAAGGAGGGGTGATCCGGGACGGGTATGATACCGGCCTGGATGAGTTGCGAAGCATCCAGCGGGAGGGGAAGGACTGGATCGCCCGCCTGGAGGAGCGGGAACGGGAAATCACCGGGATCAAATCGCTGAAGGTGGGATACAACAAGGTTTTCGGCTATTATATCGAGGTGACGAAGGCCAATCTGCGCCACCTTCCCGACGGAAGGTATCAGCGAAAACAGACGCTGGCCAATGCGGAGCGCTTTATCACGCCGGAGTTGAAGGAGCGCGAACGACAGGTGCTGGAGGCGGAAGAACGGGCGATCGCCCTGGAATACCGGCTGTTCACGGAGGTGCGGGAAGCGATCGCGGAACAGATTCCAAGGCTCCAGGCCCTGGCGGAGGAAGTGGCCCGCCTCGATGTTCTCCAGTCCTTTGCCACGGTTTCCCTGGAACGCGAATATGTGCGGCCGACCGTGGAAGAAGGCGGGGAGTTGCTGATCAAGGAAGGGCGTCACCCGGTGGTGGAGGCGGTGATGGAGTCGGGGAATTACGTTCCCAACGATGTGCGCATGGACGGCGATCACCGCCAGATCCTGCTCATCACCGGTCCCAACATGGCGGGGAAGAGCACGTACATGCGCCAGACGGCGTTGATCGTCATCATGGCTCAGATCGGATGTTTTGTCCCGGCCAGGCAGGCGGTCATTCCCGTCGTCGACCGGATCTTCACGCGGATTGGAGCGGCGGACGATCTGACCGGCGGCAGGAGCACCTTCATGGTGGAGATGGCGGAGACGCGACAAGCCCTGATGCAGGCCACTCCGGACAGCCTCATTCTGCTGGACGAGGTGGGACGGGGCACCTCCACCTACGACGGAATGGCCCTGGCTCAAGCCATCGTGGAGTATGTCCACAATCATGTGGGGGCGAAAACCCTTTTTTCCACCCATTATCACGAGCTGACCGATCTGGAGGAGTCCCTGCCCCGGGTGGTCAATGTCCATGCCCGCTGTATTGAGAAAGAGGGGAAAGTGGTGTTCCTCCACCGGATCGAGCCGGGAAGGGCCGACCGCAGTTACGGGATTCACGTGGCGGAGCGGGCGGGTCTTCCGGAAACGTTGATTTCCAGGGCCCGGGTGATCCTGGAGGAGCTGGAGAGCCGGGCGGAAACGGCAGCGAGCGGACAGCTGAATCTGTTTCAGTTTATGGCGGAGCCCGAAAGGGAAAAAGGAGAAATGTCCGCCCGGGAGAAACAGGTGATCGAGGATCTCCTGTCCTGGGACGTGCTTCGGACTCCTCCGCTCGATACGGTCCAATTTTTCTACGAGCTTCAGCGGCGGCTGCGGGATGACGACAGATCCGGGGGGAGATGAGATGAGCAGGATCCGCATCTTGGACGACCGGTTGGCCAACCAGATCGCGGCGGGAGAAGTGGTGGAGCGACCGGCTTCCGTCGTGAAGGAGCTGGTCGAAAACGCCATCGACGCAGGAGCGGATCGGATCCTCGTGGAGATCGAGGAAGGAGGAATCCGATCCATTCGCGTGGTGGACAACGGGTGCGGAATGGACCGCGAAGACGCGCAGCTGGCTTTCAGCCGCCATGCGACGAGCAAAATCCTCCGGGAGAGGGATTTGTTTGCCATCCGCACGTTGGGATTCCGCGGGGAAGCCCTGCCCAGCATCGCCTCCGTATCCAGGATGACTCTGACCACGGCGGAAAGGGGAGCGGAAGCGGCCACCCGGGTCGAGCTGGAAGGGGGGGAGATGCGTTCGGTCGGCGAGGCGGCCCATCCTCCCGGGACGGAAGTGGTGGTGCGCGATCTGTTTTTCAATACGCCGGCCCGTTTGAAGCACCTGAAAACCGTCAACACTGAAGTTAGCCACGTGGCGGACATCGTGGGGCGGCTCGCTTTGGCCCATCCGGAGATCCGCTTCACCCTCCGCCACGACGGCCGGGAGTTGATCCGAACCCTCGGAGACGGGAAGTTGCTACATGTGGTCCATGCGCTGTACGGCGGGAAAGCGGCCGGAAAAATGATATCGCTGAAGGCGGAAAACGCCGATTTTCGCCTCACCGGACTGATCGGCCGTCCGGAATTGACCCGCTCGAGCCGCTCCTATCTTTCGACGATCATCAACGGTCGCCACATACGCAGCCTCCCGCTGATCCACGCGGTGCTCCGTGGTTACGACACGCTTCTCCCGGTCTCCAGATACCCGGTGGCGGTGCTGTCGATCGAGTTGGACCCCAAGCTGGTGGATGTCAACGTCCATCCCGCCAAAATGGAGGTTCGTCTCAGCAAGGAAAAGGAGTTGACCGCCTTTATCGAGGCGGAAATCAAGAAGGTTTTCCGCAACCGTTCGCTGGCCCCCCGGGTGGAAGCCCGGGAAGTCGTGAAAAAGCGGCGCCCGGTTCAGCAGCAGTTTGACTGGAATGTCGGCCGTCGCGAGTCGAGACCGGTCCAGGCGGAGGAAGGGGAGGTCAAACCGAAGGTATCGGTCGTAAACCGGGTGCGGGAGGAACCGCGCGCTCCCCTTTTCCCGGAAAAGGCCCCGGCTCGGCAGGAGGAGCCTGTCCGTCCTCAGACAGTCAGGGATTTCGCTGAAGAGTCCGCTTCTCCGGCTGCGGAGGCTGCGGATAAGGAGGAGCGGTTTCCCGATCTCCAGCCCCTGGCTCAGGTGCACGGAACTTATATCGTGGCCCAGGCGGAAGATGGTTTTTATTTGATCGATCAGCATGCGGCCCACGAGCGGATCTATTATGAGAGGGTTTCGGCGGAGATGCGCAAGGAGGAGACAAAGGGGCAACCTCTGCTCATGCCGATTCCGCTGGAGTGCTCGCCGGGGGATGCGGAAAGGGTGTCGGCTCGGCTCTCCCTCTTTCGCGAAATGGGGTGGGAGTTGGAGCCCTTCGGCGGAAGCACGTTTCTGATCCGCTCGCATCCTCGCTGGGTTCCGCCGGGTCAGGAGGAGGAGACCCTGCGGGAGCTGATCGACTGGTTGAAAAGAGAAGGGACGGTTCGACCGGAACGGGTCCGGGATGCCGGGGCCAAACTGATTGCCTGCAAAGCGGCGATCAAGGCGAACCGGCACCTGAGCGGGGAGGAGATGTCTCGATTGCTGACCGATCTGGCCAACTGCGACAATCCTTTCACCTGTCCCCACGGGCGGCCGGTGATGATCCACTTTTCCACGCGGGAATTGGAAAAGCTGTTTAAGCGGGTGATGTGAGGTGTTCGTCACGACGTCCTATCATCCGCAGCCCGAGAGGGAACGGATTGCAAAAAAGTTGGCCGAGAGACTCTCTGTTCCCTGCGTTCCGCGGGAACGCAAGACGCTGAAACAGTTGTTCGCTGAAACCGGATTCACGCAGGCGGTGGTGGTGAGCCAGGGGGAGATCCGATGGGAAGATCGGGAGGGACGCCGGTTTTTCTTCCACCCCAGCATGTCCGCCGTCCGGGTAAAGCGGCTGAGAAGCGGCGGATCCGACCCGCTTGTGGAAAGCAGCGGGATGCGGCGGGGGGATGAGGTCCTGGACTGCACCCTCGGTATGGGGGCGGATGCCATCGTCGCCTCCTTTGCGGCCGGTCCGGAGGGGAGAGTGGTCGCCCTGGAGAGCCAGCCGGTGATTGCCGCGTTGGTGGAGCACGGACTGCGCACCTATTCAACGGATCGGGCGGATCTGACGGAGGCGATGCGTTCGGTGGAGGTGGTTTGCGCCGATTATCGGGATTATCTCCCGCGTTTGCCCGACAAATCCTTCGATATCGTGATGTTTGATCCGATGTTCGGCGAGACCGTCCGGGAATCTTCGGCGATGCAGGCCCTGCGGCCCTTGGCCAATCCGGAACCCCTCGATCCGGAATCGGTAAAGGAAGCGGTGCGGGTTGCCCGTCGTGCCGTGCTCCTGAAGGAACGGCGGGGAAGCGGCGAGTTCGCCCGCTTGGGATTCCGCGTCGCCAAGGAAGCCTCCAAATACGCTTTCGGTGTGATCAGGGTGGAGGGTGAGAATGGATGAGGGGGCCGCTTCTGGTGATTGTCGGGCCCACCGCCGTCGGGAAAACGTCGCTCAGCCTCTCGCTGGCTGGCGCATTTCGGGGGGAGATCGTCTCCGGGGACTCGATGCAGGTATACCGTCACATGGATATCGGAACGGCCAAGGTGACGGCGGAGGAACGGGAAAAGATCCCCCACCACCTGATCGATATCGTGGATCCGGATCACCCCTTTTCCGTCGAGGAGTATCAGCGATTGGCGCGGGAGGCGATCGAAGATATCCAGAGCAGGGGGCGCCTGCCGATTCTCGTGGGAGGAACCGGTCTCTACATTCAGTCGGTGACCCACGGATATCTCCTTCCCGGCGTTGAAGGCAATCCCGAGCTGCGGAAGGAACTTCACCGATACGCCGATGAAGAGGGGAACGAAAAGTTGTGGGAGAAGCTGAAGGCGGTGGATCCCGACACCGCCGCGCGCCTTCATCCCAACGATCGCCGGCGAATCATCCGCGCCCTGGAGGTGTACGAGGGGACGGGAGTTCCCTTTTCCAAACTGCAGCGAAAATCATCGCCCCGCTACGATATGTTGTGGATTGGACTCACCATGTCGCGGGAGCGGCTGTATGAGCGAATCAACCGGCGGGTGGATCAGATGATGGCGGAGGGGTTGGTGGAAGAGGTGGAGGCCCTGCGGAACAAGGGGTACCACCGGGATTTGACGTCGATGCAAGCGCTGGGATACAAGGAGATCATGATGTATTTGGACGGAGAGATCAGCCTCGAAGAGGCGGTGGAGGCGATCAAGAGGGGAACCCGTAAATACGCCAAGCGGCAGCTTTCCTGGTTTCGCCGGATTCCGGAAATTCATTGGTTCGATGTGAATAAGCCGGAAAGTGCGGAAGAAATTTGGGAACTAGCAGCAGGAAAGTTCCCCGCCTACAAAGAATAGATTAAACTAAATGTGAATGTACATAGGAGGTACGGCCATTGAAACAAACAATTAATATCCAGGACACTTTTCTGAACCAAATCCGCAAGGAGTCGGTCCCCGTCACCATTTATCTGATTAACGGCTTTCAGTTGCGGGGCGTCGTTCGGGGCTTCGATAATTACACAATCATCATCGACAGCGACGGCAAGCAGCAAATGGTTTACAAGCACGCGATTTCCACATTCACCCCTGCACGGCCGGTATCCCTGATGCCGCAGGAGGAAAACAACCAAAAAGAGGAATGATTCTCCCGCTTGGAACGGAACGCGGCCGGCACCGATCATTGGCCGGAGGCTGCCCACCCCCGCCGGAAAAAGGCGGGGGTGGGCCCTTTATATTCCGCAATTTTTCCGCGGTTTTCCTCATGTTTCTCACCAAACGCTGGGCTCCCGCGTATATATGGGGTGAGCCGAATCGGAACAAGAGGTGACAAACATGGGAAAAACGGTCATCACAAGGGAGTTGAACCGGATCCACGTGGTGTTGGAAAACGGTTCCCAGGGAAGAAACGCCTCTTATTCACAACAGCGTTCCTCTCTGCCCCCGCCGGTCGATCCGGAAACACACCCGGCGTTGTGCCGCTGTTTTGAGGAATTGGACCAGTTGGTGGGTCTTAGAAAGGTGAAGGAATTTGTGCGGGAGATTTACGCCTGGCTGGAGGTGGGGCGCCGCCGCGCCGCCGCCGGTCTATCCTCCGAGCAACAGGTTTTGCACATGGTGTTCGCCGGCAATCCGGGGACGGGCAAGACGACGGTGGCCCGCATCATGGGCAGACTGCTGAAGGAGATGGGGATTCTCTCCAAGGGACATCTCGTGGAAGTGGAGCGGGCGGATCTGGTGGGCGAATATATCGGGCATACGGCGCAGAAGACGCGGGAGCACGTGAAGCGGGCCCTGGGGGGGATCCTTTTTATAGACGAAGCGTACTCTCTGGCCAGGGGAGGGGAAAAGGATTTCGGCAAAGAGGCGATCGACACCCTGGTGAAGTCGATGGAGGATCACCGGGAGGAATTCGTCCTGATATTGGCGGGATATTCCCTGGAAATGGAGCGCTTCATGCGCGCCAATCCCGGACTTCCCTCGCGGTTTCCCATCCACCTCACCTTTCCCGATTTCACCATCGAGGAGCTGATGGAAATCGCCGACAGGATGCTCAAGCAACGGCAGTACTGCTTTTCCCGGTCGGCCAGGGAAAAGCTCAAGCGGCAGCTGTTGAAGGAAATGAACCGGTCGGTTCAACCCTTCGGCAACGCCCGATACATTCGCAATGTGATTGAGCGGGGAATTCGACAACACGCCGTGCGCCTCTTGAATGAGCGGTATCCGTCCCGGGAGGATTTGATGACGATCCGCGCGGAAGATCTGCGGTTCGAGGAAACGTCAGGTAACGGGTACCCCATTCGTGGTATAATAAATAGTGAATAGCGACAAGATTTATGGATTCACAAGGAGGATGAACTTCGATCGACCCGATCGGCGAACGTGAGCGAGCGATACTGGTCGGATGCGGACCGAAACGGACCGCATGGGATTTGCGTTCCTCTTTGGCCGAATTGGCCCGATTGGCGGATACCGCCCGGGCTGAAGTGGTATCGACGGAAGTGCAGTTTCGCGATAAAATGGATCCCTCCTGGTTGATCGGACGGGGGAAAGCGGAAGAGATCGCCCGGAAGGCGAAGGAGACGGGAACGGATTTGATCATCTTCGATCAGGAGCTTTCCCCGGCCCAATTGTTTCACCTGGAGAGGATCATGCCTTGCAAGGTGATCGATCGGACCCAGTTGATTTTGGACATTTTCGCCCAGCGCGCCAAAACGCGGGAAGGGCGGTATCAGGTGGAATTGGCTCAGCTTGAGTATCTTCTTCCCCGACTGGTGGGGCGTGGTCGCGATTTGTCCCGCCTGGGGGGAGGGATAGGGACCCGGGGTCCCGGAGAAACCAAGTTGGAGCTCGACCGACGCCATATCCACCGCCGCATCCGCGATCTGAAGCGTGAACTGGAACAGGTGCGGAGACACCGGAAATTGCATCGGGATCGTCGGCGAAAAATGGAGATTGTCCAGGTGGCACTGGTCGGTTACACCAACGCGGGGAAATCGACGCTTCTCAACCGGCTCACCGGTTCCGATGTGCTCTCGGAAGACCGCCTGTTTGCCACGCTGGATCCCACATCGCGCTTTTTGCGCCTCCCGTCCGGCGAGCAGGTGCTTTTGACCGACACCGTCGGATTTATCCGCCGCTTGCCGCACCATCTGATCGCGGCTTTCCGCTCCACCCTGGAGCAGGTGAAGGAGGCGGATTTGCTGCTTCACGTGGTGGATGCCAGCCATCCGGAAGCGGCCGAACAGATTCAGGCCGTGGAGCAGGTGCTTCAGGAACTGGGCGCGGCGGACATCCCGACGCTGACGGTTTTCAACAAGGCGGATCAGGTGGCGGAAAAGATGCCTGAGGAGGAGGGAACTCTCCGGATTTCGGCCTTCTCCGATGAGGATCTCGAGCGGCTGAAGCAGGCGATCGATCAAGCGCTTCACCGGGAACAGGTGCATGGTTCGGCCGAGTTTCCGGTGTCTCGCGGGGAGTGGATCGCCGCACTGTATCGAAATGCGGAAGTGGTTCGGTCGGAGGTGTCCGGAGTGACTGTCAGAATCGATTTCCGGCTTCCGCTCCGCCGCTTCCGCCGGCTTTCCAAGGAAGTGAAGGATCACATCCGGGTCAGCAGCGATTAAGCCAATGTGGAAAAGGGGTTACAGGTGTACGAGGATCTGAGACACGGGCAAAAACTGAAGAAATGGGTCGAACGGGTGGAAGAGCGCATCGCTTCCCGGCTTGCGGAAATCGATCGGCAGGTGGAGCGAAACCAATGGAAGGTGTTGAAAGCGTTCCGGGAAGAAGGGGTGGGGGAACATCACCTGGCTCCCTCCACGGGATACGGATACGACGATCTCGGACGAGCCGTCCTTGAACGGGTGGCGGCCAGGGTTTTCGATGCGGAGTCGGCGTTGGTCCGACCGCACATCGTTTCCGGAACCCATGCCATCGCCGCCTGCCTGTACGGGGTTCTGCGTCCCGGGGACGAGTTGTTGTACATCACCGGGTCTCCCTACGACACCCTGCATCAGGTGATCGGGTCGGCGGCGGACGGGTCCGGATCCCTTTGCGATTACGGGATCACTTACCGGGAAGTCCCCCTTACCCCGGAGGGAAGGGTGGATTTCGACGCGGTTCAAGCGGCGATCAGTCCCAATACGCGGTGCATCGGCATCCAGCGATCCCGGGGATATGCCGACCGGCCTTCCTTTTCGCTTGAATCCATCGAGGAGATGATCCGTTGGCTGCGAAGGCACGTTCCCGATGCGGTTATTTTCGTGGACAACTGCTACGGAGAATTTGTAGAGGACGAGGAGCCGACGGCCAAAGGGGCGGATCTGATGGCGGGCTCCCTCATTAAGAATCCCGGAGGCGGCCTGGCGAAAACGGGAGGATACATCGCGGGAAAAAGAAAATGGGTGGAGCGTGCAGCTTCACGGCTCGTGGCACCCGGCATCGGCATGGAGGGAGGGGCCACCTACGGCCATCTCCGGGATTATTTTCAGGGGCTTTTTTTGGCTCCCCATGTCGTCGGCCAGGCCTTGAAGGGGGCGGTCTTTGCCGCGGCGATGCTGGAGGAGGCGGGATTTTCCACATCACCGACCTGGGACGATCCGCGCACCGACATCATCCAGCAGGTGCGCTTCGGCGATCCCGATCTGCTCATCGCCTTTTGCAGGGGAATCCAGGAGGCGTCTCCCGTTGATGCCCACTTGGCGCCGGAGCCCGCGCCGATGCCCGGCTACGAAGATCCGGTGATCATGGCCGCCGGCACCTTTGTCCAAGGCGCCAGCATCGAGCTGTCGGCGGACGGTCCCCTGAGGCCGCCGTATATCGCTTACATGCAGGGAGGTCTCACATACTCCCATGTGAAGATCGCCGTTTTGCACTCCTTGGATCGCTTGTTGTCCACAGGGAAGATGCCAGCCCTAAACACGGCAAAGGAGACGTGAGGAATGGAAGTTCTTTGGTGGATTTTGGTATTGATCCTGTTCGTGGCGGGCTTTTTGGGGCTTTTGATCCCTGTTTTGCCGGATGCGCCTCTTTTGTTTGTCGGTTTTCTGCTGTATCATTTTCTGATCGATTCCGATGCCTTGAACTGGCCCTTCTGGGTGGCGGCGGTCATCGTCACGGCGGTGACGGTCCTCGTCGATTACGTGGCCGGAGGAGTGGTGGCGAGATCCTACGGAGGGTCCCGGATCTCCGTGCTGGCCGCCGTGGTCGGAGCGATTCTCTTTCCCTTCATTCTCGGCCCTTTGGGCATTCTTGTCGGGCCGCTGGTGGCCGTGGTCCTCGTGGAGCTGATCCAGCGGAAGTCCTGGCAGGAGGCCCTCCGAGTAGGGTGGGGAACCTTGGTCGGGTTTCTCGGCGGCCTTTTCTTCAAGGGACTTTTGATGATCGGTATGCTGATTTGGTTCGGGATTCTGGTCGTGTAACCTTCGCCTGACAAGCATTCGAAAAACCCTGCCCTCGGGCAGGGTTTTATATTTACAGAAAGAGTATTTCGATTGCCTTGAAGGTGATCCAAGCGAGCAGGGCGGATATGGGAATCGTGATAAACCACGTCAACACAATTTTTCCGGCCACTTCCCATTTCACTTCCCTGAACCGCTTGGAGGCTCCGACTCCCAAAATTCCCGAAGTGACCACATGGGTCGTGCTGACCGGAAAACCGGTCACGGTGGCACTGAGGATGACGGAGGCGGAGGTGAGGTCGGCGGAGACTCCGTTTGCGGGCTCGATCTTGAAAATTTTTGAGCCCATCGTTTTGATGATCTTCCAGCCGCCGACGGAGGTGCCGAGCCCCATCGCTGCGGCCGCGGAAACCTTGACCCACAGCGGAACCTCCAGATCCGATTGAAAACCTCCGGCAACCAGTGCAAAGGTGATCACGCCCATCGCTTTTTGGGCATCGTTGGTGCCGTGGGAGAAACTCTGGAACGCCGCTGTCATCACCTGCATGGCCCGGAATCCTTTGTTGATTTTGCGGGGACTGTAATTGGCAAAGATCAGGTAGACGATTTTCATTACGATAAACCCGACGACAAAGGCGATGATCGGAGAAAAGATCAGTCCCATGATAATCCCCGAAAAACCGGACGCGTTGATTCCCTCAAAACCCGCCGAGCTCACGACGGCTCCCGCCAAGGAACCGATCAAAGCGTGGGAGGAGGAGGAAGGGATGCCGTACCACCAGGTGATGAGATTCCAGGCGATCGCGGCGATGAGAGCCGCGGTCACAATCAACAGCCCGTGATCCAATTTCGAGGGGTCAGCGACGTTGCCGCCGATGGATTTGGCGACGCCCGTAAAGGTCAGGGCGCCGACGAAGTTGAGGCTGGCGGCAAGCAGGATCGCGTTGCGCGGACTGAGTGCCCTCGTGGAGACGGAGGTGGCGATGGCATTGGCGGTATCGTGAAATCCGTTGATGAAGTCAAAGGTCAAGGCCAAAAATACGACGGCAGCGATGATGAGGATGGTTTCCATCAATTGTCGCGCGCGCAATGAGACACGCTGCGCTAACCCCCTACCTTGAAAGTTTGTGTATCCTTTTCAATCAGGAATAACGCAGCAACACGCTGTCCAGGATATCGGCCACGTCTTCACAGCAATCGGTCACTCTCTCCAACCGTTCGTAGATCTCCTTCAATTTGAAGTCATGATAAGGATCGCTGGGATTGGTGAAAATCGCTCGAATCCCTTCCCGCATCAAGCGGTTTCCCTCGTTTTCCAGATGATTGATTTCGATGGTGTGTTCTCGGATCTGCTTGGATCAGCAGATCCAACAATTCCGTGCCCTTCTTTTTCAAGTGCAGCAAAGGAGAGCTCCCCTTCCGATAATCAGGATCGTCGTTTGCATGCATACAGGGAATCTCAATCATTCCCCCATATTGACTTAACACAAATCGGGACGATCTGCAACAGAAATCAGTGAAACGGTGTTTTCCTGATTTTTGTTGACGGGAGATCGCCCGTCGCCATCAATTAATGTAAATTTTATTGACATGTATTGACGAACAAACTTGACATTGCATATAATGGTTTCAAACAAGGGAAGGAGGGATGGCGGTGCGCGATTCGATCCGGCGTAACATGCCCCTGTTTCCGATGGGGATCGTGACCAAACTGACCGAATTGACCCCTCGACAGATACGATACTACGAAGAGCAGGGATTGATCAAACCGGCGCGCACCAAGGGCAACCAACGCTTGTTTTCCTTCAACGACGTGGATCGGCTTTTGGAAATCAAGTCGTTGATGGAAAAAGGGGTGAACATCGCCGGTGTCAAGGAAGTGCTGAATCGCCCGAAGATCACGCACCTCCAACCGGTTCAGCCGTCGCTCGAAGCGGAGGCCCGACGGGATTTGACGGAGGAAGATTTGCACCGATTGTTGAAGCGGCAGCTGAATGAACTGCCGGGCCGACCCGGGCAGCAGCATTTGATTCAGGGGGAATTGTCCCGTTTCTTCCATTGATGCGGCGATACATTTATTTTATGGGGAAGGGGAGCTTGATATATGACTGGAAGGTACACCCGGGAAGACATCATGAAGATGGTGGAAGAGGAGAATGTCCGGTATATCCGGCTGCAGTTCACCGATTTGTTGGGGACCATCAAGAACGTGGAAATTCCGCGCAGCCAACTGGAAAAGGCGCTGGACAACAAGTTGATGTTCGACGGATCGTCGATTGAGGGTTTTGTCCGCATCGAGGAGTCGGACATGTATTTGTATCCCGACCTTGATTCCTGGGTGATTTACCCCTGGACATCGGGGACGGAGGGAAAAGTGGCCGGTTTGATCTGCGACGTATACTTGCCGGATGGCAGTCCCTTTCTCGGCGATCCGCGAAGCATCTTGAAAAAGGTGTTGAAGGAAGCGGAGGAGATGGGCTTTTCCGCCTTCAACGTGGGGACGGAACCGGAATTTTTCCTGTTCAAGTCCGATGAAAAAGGGGAGCCCACCATGGATCTGAACGACAAGGGCGGCTATTTTGACCTGGCTCCCCTGGACCTGGGGGAAAATTGCCGGCGAGACATCGTGGTCACCCTGGACCAGCTGGGTTTTGAGGTGGAGGCTTCCCACCACGAAGTGGCTCCGGGGCAGCACGAAATCGATTTTAAGTACGCCAATGCGGTGCGGACGGCGGACAACATCCAGATCTTCAAATTGGTGGTGAAGAATATCGCCCGCCGCTACGGGTTGCACGCCACTTTTATGCCGAAGCCCCTCTACGGCGTGAACGGATCGGGGATGCACTGCCACATGTCGCTGTTCCGGGGAAATGAAAACGCCTTTTACGATGAAAAGGATGAACTCGGCCTGTCCCAAACCGCCCGCCATTTCCTGGCCGGCATCCTGAAGCATGCCCGTTCCTTCGCGGCGATCACCAATCCCCTGGTCAATTCCTACAAGCGGTTGGTGCCCGGTTATGAAGCGCCCTGCTACGTGGCCTGGTCGCCGAAAAACCGCAGCCCGCTGGTCCGGATTCCGGCCTCCCGGGGGCTGAGCACCCGGATCGAGGTTCGCAACCCCGATCCCGCGGCCAATCCGTATCTGGCTCTGGCGGTGATGCTGAAGGCGGGGCTGGACGGCATCAAAAACGAACTGCCCCTTCCGAAACAAGTGGATCGAAACATATACATCATGGACGAATCGGAGCGGCACGATGCGGGCATCGAGAGTTTGCCCGCCACGCTGAAGGAAGCCCTGGAGGAGTTGAAAAGCAATCCGGTCATCTGCGAAGCCCTCGGTGAACACGCTTTAACCCACTTCGTCGAAGCGAAGGAGATCGAGTGGGATATGTTCCGCATGCAAGTGCATCCCTGGGAGCGGGAGCAGTACATGTCGCTGTATTGATGTGCCGCTTGATGGAGTCGAGGCGGAAAATCGCGCCCTCCCAATACTTTTGCTTTGTCGACAGCTTGGCGGCCGGTGTTTTCACCGGCCTTTTTTTGTCTGCGATCGAGGATCCGGCGCGCATTGACTCTCCTTTTCCGGTGGGTTTATAATGAACGAGTCAGTAACTGGATGGGGGAATCAAAGTGTTGATCCGTATTGGCAATATCGCTGAACATGTCGGAGAATCGGTGAAATTGGGAGTATGGTTGTACAACAAACGTTCCAGCGGGAAGATCCAGTTTCTGCAGCTCCGCGACGGAACCGGTTTCATACAGGGAGTTCTGGTGAAGAGCCAAGTGGCTCCGGAGGTGTGGGAACACGCCAACCAGTTGACCCAAGAAAGTTCCCTCTATGTCCAGGGGACGGTCCGCCGGGATGAACGCGCTCCCAGCGGGTACGAACTGGATGTCGAGGATATTGAAATCATCCAGATCGCCGACGAGTACCCCATCGCTCTGAAGAAGCACGGTGTGGATTTTCTGATGGATCATCGCCATTTGTGGATCCGCTCGCCCCGTCAGCGAGCCATCCTGAAGATTCGCGCCGAAATCATCCGGGCCGTTCAGGATTGGCTGGACGGGCAGGGATTCACCCTTGTCGACCCGCCGATATTGACCCCTTCCGCCTGCGAGGGGACGACCACGTTGTTTTCCACCAAGTATTTTGATGAGGACGCCTATCTGACCCAAAGCGGGCAATTGTACATGGAAGCGGCGGCGATGGCGCTGGGGCGTGTTTATTCCTTCGGGCCCACTTTCCGGGCGGAAAAATCCAAGACGCGCCGCCATCTGATCGAGTTTTGGATGATCGAGCCAGAGATGGCCTTCACCGAGCACGAGGAAAGTCTGCGCATCCAGGAGGAACTGGTCAGTCATGTGGTGCAGCACGTGCTCAAGGCGTGTCAAAGCGAGCTCCAAGCCATCGACCGGGACACAGCTCCCCTGGAAAGGGTGAAGCCGCCGTTCCCCCGGATTACCTACGATGAGGCGGTGGAGCTGTTGAACCGGGAAGGCATGTCCTTTGAATGGGGGGAGGATTTCGGGGCTCCCCATGAGACGAAGATCGCCGAAAGCTTCGACAAGCCGGTGTTCATCACCCATTATCCGGCGAAGGTGAAGGCTTTCTACATGAAGCCGGATCCGGATCGGCCGGAGGTAGTGTTGTGTGCGGACCTGATTGCGCCGGAGGGGTACGGCGAGATCATCGGAGGAAGCCAGCGGATCGATGATCCCGAGCTACTCCGGCAGAGGTTCGTCGAGCACCGGCTTCCCCGGGACGCGTATGAGTGGTATCTGGATCTCCGCAGATACGGAACGGTGCCCCATTCCGGTTTCGGGTTGGGACTGGAGCGGACGGTTGCCTGGATTTGCGGGCTGGATCATGTCCGGGAGACGATTCCCTTCCCGCGCATGCTGAACCGTCTCTATCCGTGAGAAAAAACAAAAAGCATCGGAGATGGGACCGATGCTTTTTGTTTTTTCAAGACTGTTCTTTCGTTCTTCCCACTGGTATAGTAGGGATGAGGTGGATGGACATGGAACGAAAAGGGTCTCCACACGCTGCATTGGTGCACCTGTTGCAGGAGGGATCCATCGCACTGCCCGCGGTTTTGTTCTCCGAATATAAGCGATTGGGTCTCAACGAGGGACAAGTGATGCTTCTTCTGCACCTCATGGTGTTTCAGGAAAAGGAAGGGAAGTCTTTTCCGACGGTGAGCGAACTGGAGGAGCGGATGAGCGTTCCTGCGGACCAGATTGTTTCCTGGCTGCAATCCCTCGTGCGCGGCGGCTTTCTCAAAATCGAGGAGGAAACCGACTGGGCGGGACTTCGCTCCGAACGGTACAATCTCTCTCCGCTTTTGCAGCAGTTGGCCGCTTCCTTTCTGGACCGCCGGGTGGCCTCCTCTTCGGAGGACGAGAAGGAGGAAGTGTACCAACAGCTGTTTCGCCGCTTTGAAGAGGAGTTCGGGCGCCCGCTGTCGCCGATGGAGTGTGAGATGCTGACCCAATGGGTGGATCAGGACGGCTACTCCGAGGAACTGATTCTGGCCGCCCTGAGGGAGGCGGTTTTCTCGGGGAAAGCCAGTTTTCGATACATTGATCGGATCCTGTTGGAATGGCACCGGAATCGCGTTACGAACGCCGAGGAAGCGGCGGAGTATTCCCGGAGGTTCCGGCAGAGGGGGATGCTTTATCAAGGGGAGGAGCGGAAGTCCGGTTCTTCCTCCTTTACCTTTTACAATTGGGTGAATCAAGAGTAGTTCGGCTCTTCTCCGGACGGCGGCTGAAAGCCCCGTCTTTTTTATTGCGCGGTTGTGTCAGAAAACAAAACTTTACATGTTATAAAAATTAACATAAACCCCTTGCCTGTGGCGGGGAGGTGTGATAATATACAGTACATCAGAAGATATGTAATATTAGCTAACATGGAGGTGTCGGAGATGAATGCTGTCGCATTGTCGGTCGACATGGTCTGGGTCACCTTGAGCGCGATTCTGGTGATTTTCATGCAGGCGGGATTTGCGCTGCTGGAGGCGGGGTCCACTCGCATGAAAAATGCCGGGCACATCGCCGGCAAGCAGGTATTCAGCTTTGCTCTGGCCGGCATCGCGTTTTGGGCGGTGGGATATGCCGTCGCCTTCGGGGAGGGCACTCCGCTGTTCGGGACCAGCGGATGGTTTCTCCGTTTCCCCGCCGAAGAGGGAGGGATCCCTACGGAAATCCTGTTTTTGTTCCAGTTGGCCTTTGCCGCGGTTTCCCTGGCGATCGCCTGGGGCGGTTTTGCCGAGCGGGCAAAACTGAGCGCCTATTTCCTATTTGGAACGCTGTTTGTCGCGGTGATTTATCCGATTGCCACCCATTGGATTTGGGGAGGGGGCTGGCTGTCGACGCTCGGCAAGCAGGATTTTGCCGGTTCCACGGTAGTTCACCTGCAGGGAGGAATTGCCGCTCTGGTGGCGACGCTCATGCTCGGTCCCCGGATCGGAAAATTCAATCGGGACGGAACAGCCAACAACCTGCCGGGGCATAACCAGGTGTATACGGTGTTGGGTGTGTTGATCATCTGGATCGGATGGTTCGGATTCAATCCGGGAAGCACCTTGTCAGTGCAGGACGGATTCTTCGGTTACGTGGCGCTGACGACCAACCTGGCTGCCGCCACCGGAGCCATCGCGGCCCTGTTTACCGTCCGGATCATCACGGGCAAGGCGGATATATCGATGATGCTGAACGGAGTGTTGGCCGCACTGGTGGCCATCACGGCATCCTGCGCCTTCGTCGAGCCCTGGGCTGCGGTGATCATCGGAGCGGTTGCGGGGATGTTGGCGGTGTATTCCGTTTTCTACCTGGAGCGGAGGGGAGTGGATGATCCCATCTACGCCTTTTCCGTTCACGGGGTTGCCGGAATCTGGGGAACGTTGTCGACGGGGCTTTTCGCTTCGCCGCGCCTGATCGAGATCGTGGGGGTGGGTGGCCCGGGTCTTCTCTACGGAGGCGGATTCAGGCAGTTGGGAATTCAGGCGTTGGGGGTGACGGTGACGGCTCTGTACGTGGCGATCGCAACTTTTCTCGTGTTGTGGGTGATTGACCGGTTGATCGGGTTGCGCGTTTCAAAGGAAGAGGAAATGATGGGGCTTGATTTGAGCGAACACGGCGTATACGGGTACCCGGAACAGCTGATGCCGCCCGGCGGTGCGGCGTCCATGGCCCGGAGTGCGTCCTCGGAAGAAGCGATATGAGAAAAGCGGTGTGCCGAGACAACTTCGGCACACCTTTGCTATTTTCGGAAAAATGTCCAAAATCATTCCGTTAGATGGTTTAGAACAAAAGCAGGGCTTTTAAGGGTGGAGGGAGAATAGAATAATGCAAGAACTGTCTGATTTTCGCTATTGGGCCTTTTTTCTTGATATTCAATTGGTGGGAGGGTAGAACTTGTCTGAGCCGTTGCTTCAAATTCGGAATCTTAAAACGTACTTCTTTCAAGATGACGGCGTGGTCCCGGCGGTGGACGGGATCGATCTGGAGGTGAAGCGAAAAGAGACACTGGCTTTGGTGGGGGAGTCCGGTTGCGGGAAGAGCATCACGTCCTTCTCCATTTTGAAGCTGCTTCCCGAACGGGGGAAGATCGTCGAGGGGGAGATTCTCTTCGACGGCAAGGAAATCCGGATCCTGCCGGAGGAGGAGATGGTCCGCATCCGCGGGAACGAGATATCGATGATCTTTCAGGAGCCGATGACCTCTCTCAACCCCGTGATGACGATCGGGGATCAGATCGCCGAAAGCCTGATCCTCCATCAGAGGTTGGACAAGAAGGCGGCCCGCCTTCGGACGGTGGAGCTTCTGAAGCTGGTCGGTTTTCCGCGGGCCGAGGAGATCGTCGACGAGTATCCGCACCAATTGTCCGGCGGCATGCGCCAGCGGGCGATGATCGCCATGGCTGTGGCGTGCAATCCCAAGTTGTTGATCGCCGATGAACCGACGACGGCCTTGGACGTGACCATCCAGGCGCAAATTCTGGAGCTGATGCGCGAGGTGAAGGAGAAATTCGACACCTCGATCCTGCTGATCACCCACGATTTGGGAGTCGTGGCCGAAATGGCCGACCGGGTCGTGGTGATGTACGCGGGAAGGGTGGTGGAGGAGGCGGATGTGATCCGCCTGTTTGAACAACCCGCGCATCCGTATACGGAGGGGCTTCTGAAATCGGTTCCCAGCCTGGAGGAGGAACAGAAGCGCTTGTATTCGATTCGCGGAAACGTGCCGTCGCCCGATGAATGGCCCAAGGGATGCAAATTTGCTCCCCGCTGCGAAAAGGCCTGGGAAAAATGCCGCTTGGCTGAGCCGGAACTGCTGGAGATCGCCCCGGGTCACCGCGTCCGCTGTTTCCTGCACGAGTCCGGAGAGGAGGACAAGGGATGAGCGAAACCGTTTTGGAAGTGAAAAATCTCTCCAAGTATTTTCCCATCCGGGGCGGGGTGCTGCGCAGGGTGGTCGGCCATGTCAAGGCCGTCGACCAGGTGAGCTTTTCGGTGAAGAAGGGGGAAACCTTCGGCCTCGTCGGGGAGTCGGGCTGCGGAAAATCCACCACCGGCCGCACGATTCTGCGGCTGTTGGAACCGACCTCAGGCCAGGTCCTGTTCGAAGGGCAGGACATCGCCCATCTTTCGCGTCAGTCCATGCGCCGGGTGAGGCGGGATCTGCAGATGGTGTTCCAGGATCCCTTCGCATCCCTCACCCCGACGATGACCGTCGGGGAGCTGATTGAAGAGCCGATGAAGGTTCACGGCTTGTATTCGAAAAGGGAGCGAAAGGAAAAGGTGCGGGAGATGATGGAGACGGTGGGGCTCGATCCCGCTTACATTCAACGCTATCCCCACGAGTTTTCCGGGGGACAGCGCCAGCGGATCGGGATCGCCCGGGCCCTCTCCCTGCGGCCGAAGCTGATCATCGCCGACGAGCCGGTTTCGGCGCTGGACGTGTCGATCCAGTCGCAAATTCTGAATTTGATGGAGGATCTGCAGGATCAGTTCGGACTGACATACATCTTCATCGCCCACGATTTGAGTGTCGTCAAGCACATTTCCGACCGGGTGGGGGTGATGTACCTGGGACGGATGGTGGAGGTCGCTCCCAAGCGGGAACTCTACGGCCATCCGGCGCATCCCTACACCCAGGCGCTGCTGTCCGCCGTGCCGGTGCCCAATCCCCGGCATAAGCGGGAGCGGATCGTGCTGAGCGGGAACGTCCCCAGCCCGGCAAATCCTCCCTCGGGGTGCGCTTTCCACCCGCGCTGTCCCAAGGCCTTCGACCGGTGCGAAGCGGAGCGCCCCGAGATGATCCATCTCGGCGGGGAGCATTACGTGGCCTGTCACTTGTTTGAAGAGAGAGCCCAAACGGGGTGACATCTTGTAAAGGGGGGATGCCCGGGAGGAAAAGGGTGAATGGATGCAGGTCGGTGGTCGAAGAATGCGGAAAGACTGATCAAGGGGGTCAGTGAGATGAAACGGAAATCCTTTCTCATCAGTATGATTTTCGTCCTTTCCCTGTCCGTCTTCCTGGCAGCTTGCTCTCAGCAGGCGGACGACAGCAAGAGCGGGGAGGCGGGAGGCCAGCCGGTTCCCGGAGGCACGGTGACTCTGTCGATGTTCAGCGCGCCGAAGGGGGTATTCAACCCGGCTTTCTACGAGGATCAGTATGATGCTTATGTCCTCCAATACACTTTCGATAGTTTGTGGGCTTACGACGACAAGCTGCAGCTCAACGTGCCGCTTTTGGCGGAAAAATGGGAGCTTTCCGAGGATGGCAAGGAGCTGACGATCAATCTGCGGAAGGACGCCAAGTGGCACGACGGCGAACCGATCACGGCGGACGATCTGATCTTCACCTGGGAGACGATTGCTGATCCGGATTACAGCGGTCCCCGCTACTATATGGTGGAGATGATCAAGGGCGCCAAAGAGAAGCATGATGGGAAGGCCAAAACCATCTCCGGAGTGACCAAGGTGGACGACCACACGGTGAAGGTGGAGTTTACGGTGGCCCGTGCCAACACCTTGGACAATCTGTGGAGTACTCCGATTCCGAAACACGTCTATGAAGGGGTTTCGGTGAAGGATATGCCGAACCACGAGGCCACCAAGAAGAACCCGGTCGGCAGCGGCCCCTTCAAATTTAAGGAGATCAAGCCCAACGAGTATGTGGTGCTGGAGAAGAATCCCCATTTCTATGAAAAGGGCAAGCCGTATCTGGATCAGGTCATCTGGAAGGTGATCTCCCAGGATGTGGCCATCGCGGCGCTGGAGAATGGGGAGATTGACTTCCTGTCGGACATTTCCCCGAACGATTTTGAAACGATCAAGGCGATGGAGCACATCGAGATCAAGGAGACCCAGGATTTCAGCTATCAGTATCTGGGCTTCAAGGTGAACAATCCCAAGTTGAAGGATAAAAAGTTGCGTCAGGCAATTACCTACGGCATCAACCGCAAGGCCCTGGTGGACGGTCTGTTGAAGGGGCACGGCGCGGTGCTGAACCAGCACATGCCGAAGGCGAGCTGGGCTTACAACGAGAAATTGGAAAACGCCTATCCCTATGATCCGGATAAGGCCAAGCAGCTCCTGGAGGAAGCCGGGTACAAGGACAAGAACGGAGACGGCTTTGTGGAGGATCCGAAGGGCAAGCCCTTCAGCCTGAAGCTGGATTACCCGACGGGCAACCCGATCCGCGAAAAGACGGCGCCGATCATTGTCGAGGATCTGAAGAAGGTCGGACTCAATGTCCAGCTGGCCAAACCGCGTGAATTTGCCGCCCACGCCGATGCCGTTGAAAAGGACAAGGTGGAGATGTGGCTGATGGGCTGGAGCCTCACCCCCGATCCGGACCCCTCCGGCATCTGGCTCAGCACCGATCCCTGGAACTATCCCCACTGGGTCAACAAGGAAAGCGACAAGTTGATCAAAGAAGCAGTGGAAAGCCCCGAGGCGATCCAGGATCAGAACAAGCGGAAGGAAATCTACGCCAAGTGGACGGAGCTGGTGAGCGAGGAGGTGCCCTACGTCTTCCTCTACTCGCAAAACAAGATCGAGGCGTGGAACAAGCGGGTGAAAGGGGTCACCTTCGACTGGCGCGGTGCCATCGAGCACTATAAGGTGATGGACTGGTGGATTCCGAAGGATCAGCAGTAATTCAGAAAAAAGGGGCGTGTGGCGCCCACCGGCCGCACGCCCCTTTTTCAAAGGAACCAAGGGAAGGGAGGAAAGCCTTTGACCACGTACATTATCCGGCGTCTGCTCGTGATGATACCGGTGCTGATCATCATTTCGATGATCCTTTTCACGATGATCCAGTTCGCCCCGGGAGACGCCTTCACAGGACAACTGGATCCCAATGTGGATGCCCGTTACTATGAGCAGATGCGCAAACAGTTCGGCTTGGACAAAAGCCCCGTCGAGCAGTATTTGATCTGGGCCGGCAACTTTGTAAAGGGGGAGCTGGGCATTTCCTTTCGCCACAAGACGCCGGTGAACGAGATGATTTCCGAGCGGATCGGCAACACCTTTTTCCTCGCCGTGTGCGCGCTGATTCTCACTTACGCCCTGGCGATTCCCCTGGGAATCTATTCGGCGCAGCATCCTTATGGCAAGGTGGATTACACCCTGACGGGGACGGCTTTTGTCGGCCTGTCGATGCCCAGTTTTTTTGCGGGAATTCTTCTGATCTATCTTTTCGCCTTCAAATTGCGGTGGTTTCCATCCTCGGGGACGGTGACCGCGGGGGCGGGGTTTGAGGGCATCGCCCTGTGGATGGACAAGTTGCATCATGTGGTGTTGCCCGCCTTTACCCTGGCCATCATCAACATCGCTTCTTACATGCGTTATACCCGGGCCAGCGTGCTGGAGGCCAAGCAGCAGGATTACGTGCGGACGGCATTTGCCAAGGGGGTTCCCGCGCCGCTGGTTTTGCGCCGGCATGTTCTCCGGAACGCCCTGCTTCCTCTGGTGACGCTGTTTGGCCTGGATCTCGGCCTGCTCTTTTCCGGCGCGGTGATCACGGAGACAATCTTCAGTTGGCCCGGTTTGGGACAGTTGCTGTTCGAGTCGGTGGTCAACCGGGATTACCCGATCCTGATGGCGACGACGATGCTGATCGCCATTTGCGTGCTCGTCGGCAACCTGGTGGCGGATATCCTTTACGGCGTGGTGGATCCGAGGATCCGTTACGATTAGGAGGTGATGAGGGATGTCTTCTTCTGCCGAAGTGATTCTGAACCAGCCGGAACAAGGTCCCGAACTCAATCCGGACGCCAAGGGGAGGAAGGGGAAATCTCCCTTCCAGCTGGCCCTCCGACGGTTTGTCCGAAACCGGATGGCGGTGGCCGGAATCTTTATCCTGCTCGCGGTCACGCTGTTGTCGATCTGCGCTCCGCTGATCGCGAAAAACAATCCGTACACCTCCGATCTGTACAACACCGATGCCCGCCCGGACGGGAAGCACTGGCTGGGCACCGACGACACCGGAAGGGATACCTTTTCCCGCCTGTTGTACGGGGGACGCATTTCTCTATTGATCGGACTGTTAACGATGATCTTTACGGTTTTGATCGGAGGGACGCTGGGGGCCATCGCCGGATATTACGGCAAATGGGTGGATATGATCATCATGCGCGCCACGGATGTGCTGCTCACACTTCCCACCCTGCTGATGTTTCTCTTTTTGGCGTCCATTCTTGAAAAAACCAGCCTCTGGGTGCTGATTGTCGCTCTGGCTCTCACATCCTGGGCGACCACGGCAAGGATCGTCCGCGGCCAGTTTCTCTCGCTCAGGGAGAGGGAATTTGTGCTGAGTGCCCGGGCGATCGGATGCAGCGATCTTCGGATCATCTTCCGCCACATGATTCCCAACGCCCTCGGACCGATCATCGTCAACGCCACCCTGTTGATGGCGGTGATGATCTCCGTGGAGTCGGCCCTCAGCTTTCTCGGTTTCGGGGTGCCGGAGCCGACGCCCACTTGGGGGAACATGCTGAACGGCGCCCGGAACTTGCGCGTCCTGACCCAGCAGCCATGGCTGTGGATTCCACCCGGATTTATGATTGTCATCACCGTGTTGGCGATCAATTTCATCGGCGACGGACTCAGGGACGCGTTCGATACTCGCTCGACACGGCGATAGGAGTCCCCGGCAGATCGCGACGGGCGGCTCCCGCGTGACAGCCATTTCCCAAAAGCCGGATTAAACGACAAGCCGGGGATTTTCCCGGCTTTTGTGATGGGGGAAAATGAAGATGTCGTGTTGACGGATGGGGATGGTCTGATATCATTTTTATAATGTGAGGATAATATTTGAACTCGTTTCTTTTCACACCTGTAGAAGGGGGAAGATAATGACAAAGGTCAGATTGCTGAAGAGAGCGGTGCTGATCGCCATCGGTGCCATGCTGGCGGCGGTGGGACTGGAATTGTTCCTTGTGCCCAACAATATCATCGATGGAGGAATCGTCGGGATATCGATCATTTTGTCCCATTTGACGGGAATGAAGTTGGGGATCCTGATTTTTTTCCTCAACCTTCCTTTCTTCTATATCGGTTACAAGCAAATCGGTAAAACCTTCGCCTTGTCCACGTTTTTTGCAGTGGGCCTGCTGTCGGTCGGAACGGCACTTCTCCATTCCATCGATGAGGTCACGGATGATCCGCTGTTGGCGACGGTTTTCGGGGGAATCATTCTGGGAATGGGAGTGGGATTTGTCATCCGCTACGGGGGCTCCTTGGACGGAACGGAAATTTTGGCCATCCTGTTCAACAAGCGGCTTCCCTTTTCCGTCGGCCAGATCGTGATGTTTTTCAATATCTTCATCCTGGGAAGTGCCGGGTTCGTTTTCGGTTGGGACCGGGCCATGTACTCGCTGATTGCTTATTTCATTGCCTTCAAAATGATTGATATCGTCATCGAAGGATTTGATGAAACCAAATCGGTGTGGATCATCAGCGACCGCGCCAAGGAAATCGGGGAAGCGCTTCTCTACCGACTGGGTCGGGGGGTCACCTATCTGTCCGGAGAGGGAGCCTATACCGGAGACGAGAAAAAGGTGATTTTCTGCGTGGTAACCCGGTTGGAGGAAGCGAAGCTGAAGATGATTGTGGAAGAGTTGGACCCCCAAGCTTTTTTGGCCGTCGGCAACATTCACGATGTCAACGGAGGCCGGTTCAAAAAGCGGGATATTCACTAAAGAAGGATGAAGAATTGAAACAGGAGGGAAATGTGTTTGAGGCTTCGGCTGTTGCCCGTCTCATTTCCCCCTGCAGGCATTTTTCGAAATACTTCTAACAGAGCAAATCGGACAAAATCTCTTCGTTTCGATCCCGACACAGGATAAACCGGAAGCACGGAGATGGAGGTGAAGGAAATGGATATTGCGGATCTGCTCCTATTTACGGGGATCTCCGTGATGCTGACCTTGATGCCGGGGCCGGACATCTTGTTCGTCATCGCCCAGAGCATCACACACAGCCGCCGGGACGGAATTGCTGTCGCCCTGGGGTTGTGCACGGGATTGGTGGTGCATACGACGGCGGCCGTATTGGGTGTTTCGGCGCTGCTGTACCATTCTTCCGTCGCCTTTCAGGCGTTGAAGTGGGCGGGGGCGCTTTACCTGTTTGTTTTGGCTTGGCAGGCGCTGCGGGAAGCGGAGGATACGGGGGGAGCCGATGAGCCGCCCGTGCGCCGCCGGCCATTTGCCGCACTCTACCGGCGGGGCATCCTCATGAATCTGCTCAATCCGAAGGTTTCCTTGTTTTTTCTGGCGTTTTTTCCCCAGTTCGTTTCACCGGGCGCCGGTTCCGTTTCCTGGCAAATGATGGTTCTCGGGGCGGTGTTTACCGCACAGGCGCTGCTCGTATTTACCGCCGTTTCCGTGATCGCTCACCGGATCGGCCGCAATGTCCTGAAAAACGCGACCTCGTCGAAGTGGGTCAGCCGGACCAAGGCGGGGATATACGCCTTGTTGGGAGCGAGGTTGGTATTTATGGAGAGGGAGTGAAGGGGAAGAAAAAGGGAGGAAACAGGGGCAATAATCAAAGGGGAGAGGATGGATGCGTTCGCCGCTTCAACTCAGTCGGACGGATTTTGAGAAGGGGAAGAGATTTGTTCAGGAGAAGGCCCGCGGAATCGACCGGGCGTTGTTTGAATATGCGTTTGGCGAAGGATCTCCAGAACGGGTTTGGGAGGAGTTGGAGAGGTACCAAAACGAGGACGGGGGATTCGGACACGCCATCGAGCCGGATTTCCGCCTCCAAGCTTCTTCAGCAATGGCCACCACCGTCGGATTCCAATATTTGATCGCCGTCCAAACGCCCGCGGATCACCCCATGGTGAAAAAGGGGATCCGTTATCTTCTCGAGGCCTATGATGAGCGTGCCGGTCGATGGAAAGCCGTTCCTGAATCGGTGAACCGCGTGCCCCATGCCCCCTGGTGGCATTACGACGAGAAGCGGGGGCAAACCTCGGTGGAAGAGGCTTGGGGAAATCCCTTTGCGGAAATCGTCGGTTATTTTCACCGGTATTCCCGGTGGGTGCCGGCGGATTTTCTCGACGATTTGACCCGCCGGTGCATGGAGCATCTCGAACGAACGAAATTGACCATGCACGAATGTCTCTGCTATGTCCGATTGGCGGAGCAGGCCCCCAAATCTGTCCGGGACCGGATTATCGGGGCAATCCGCCTCCAATTGGCCGATTTGGTGGAGACCCGGCCCGACCGTTGGGATCAGTACTGCATGCAGCCCCTCATGTTAGTCGAAACTCCCGTGTCGCCTTTTTACGAGGAGATGGCCGACGATGTGGCCAGAAACCTGGATTATGTGATTGAAAAACAATCGGAGGACGGTTCTTGGGATCCCAACTGGGAGTGGGGGCAGTACCACAGGGATTGGCAGGTTGCCAGGGAAGAGTGGAAAGGATACTTGACGGTTCAAAATCTGATCAAGCTGAAGGCCTTCGGTCGAATCGATTTCCGGAAGTAGGCTCCGTCAAAAGAAGGGGGACTCGTGCGCAAGCTGAGAACGGGGATCGCGGATCACGTGTTGTGGGCCCGTCCAGACGATCTTTGGTCGGCGGGTGCTTCGCCCGGCGGCGAAGATTCCCATCTGCGCGGCTCCTCTTTTGTGTAAGCTTGAGTTTGGTGAATGGGCTGCGGGAGATGGACATTTTTGGCTCGATTTGTTAGAATTCATATAACCAATCAAGGATTGAGGGGGCAATCGGCGCGAAATGCATTCCGACCGCTGAATCCGAGCCCAATCAGATACGGCGTCTGGGCCCGCTACGGTGGAGCGGTCGGGATTTTTATGTCCATTTTTAAGGATACGCGTATAACCGAGGACGGAGGGCACGCTTTTTTTGTGCGATGTCGTCGGGGGTCTGCGTTCGACCCTCCTCACCGTTGCCGGGCAGACGCTTTTCAAAGTGCAACGTGAGGAGGGTTTTTTATGGTGGTTTTGAAGGCGGAGAACCTGAAGAAAGAGTGGAACGGAAAACGGGTGTTTGAGAACGTCCATTTGGAGGTGGAGCAGGGGGAGCGCGTCGCCCTGATCGGACAAAACGGAGCGGGGAAAACGACGCTGCTGGGATGTCTGACGGGGAGGATCCCCCCGGACGGAGGAACGATTTTTCGCCGCTGGCCGGCGGAACGATGGGAGTTGGTGGAGCAGCATCTGACGGTACCGGAGGATTGGAGTGTCAGGGATTTCGTGGAATCCGGAAGCACGGAGTTGCACCGGTTGAAGCGGGAGCGGGTCCGGCTGGAGCAATGGATGGCCGACGGGGGAGGGGAGCGGATGCAGGAGCATGTCGTACGGTACGGATCGGTTTTGGAACGATTCCAGCTCCTCGGCGGCTATGAGTGGGAGTTGGAGGTGGAAGCGCAGCTGACCCGCTTTCGCCTGTCCGGAGAGGCGTTATACAGCCGGCTGAGCGGGGGGCAAAAAACCCGTGCCCAATTGGCCCGAGCGTTGATGGGGGATCCGCCCCTGTTGCTCCTGGATGAGCCCACCAATCACCTGGATGTGGAGACGGCGGACTGGTTGGGGGAATGGATCCGGTCATATCGCGGAACCGTGCTGTTTGTTTCCCACGATCGGGAGTGGATCGACCGGCTGGCTGACAAAA
The DNA here is from genome assembly GCF_003001905.1 of Planifilum fimeticola. Classification (NCBI taxonomy): domain Bacteria; kingdom Bacillati; phylum Bacillota; class Bacilli; order Caryophanales; family Thermoactinomycetaceae; genus Planifilum; species Planifilum fimeticola. Next base: position 36,944 of record NZ_PVNE01000004.1, on the reverse strand, counting down.
CGGTGGAGCTTACGCCGAAGGGAACCCGGACCTACAGGGGAGGATATACGGACTTCAGGCGGGAACGGGAGCGGGAGCGCAAAGAGCAGGAAGCCCTCTACAAAAAGCAGCAGCAACAGAAGCGAAAATTGGAGGAAGCGATCCGCCGCTACCGCGAATGGTACGCAAAGGCCCACACCACCGCCGGCGAGCGAAATCCCTTTCTGAAGAAAAGGGCTGAAAAGAACCGAACCCGTTTTCAGGCCAAGGAAAGGGCGCTGGAACGTCTGGAGCAGGAAAAGGTAGAGCGCCCCAAAGAGGATCCCCGGGTGCAGGTCCGCTTCGAAGAGGGCACCTTTGAAGCGCGCCATCTGATTCGGCTGGAGGGAGCGGATGTCGGTTACGGGGAGGAGACGGTACTCAAGAATATCACCTTCACCCTTTCCCGGGGGGATCGGATGGTTGTGGTCGGCCCGAACGGAAGCGGGAAGACGACGCTGTTGAAGTTGCTCGCCGGAAAACTGGACCCCCGCACGGGGACGGTGATCCGCCATCCGGCTCTGCGGGTGGGCTATTTCGCTCAGGAGCTGGAGAATTTGAAGGAGGATGAGACGATTTTGGAGAGCCTTCTTCGCCTTCCGGGGATGACCCAGGGAGAGGCTCGGAACATTCTCGCCGCGTTTTTGTTCCGGAAGGAGGAAGTTCACCGAAAAATCGGCAGTCTCAGCATGGGTGAACGATGTCGGGTGGCTTTCGTCAATCTCTATTTTTCCGAGGCCAACCTGATGGTACTGGATGAACCGACCAACTATCTGGATATTCCCACCCGGGAGCGAATCGAGGAGGCGCTGCTTCAATACCCGGGAGCGATGGTGCTGGTTTCCCATGACCGCACGCTGTTGAAGAAGGTGTCCAACCGGGTGGCCCATTTGAGGAATGGGCGCGTGGAAATTTATCCAGGGGGATATGGAGAGTATCTGACCCGCCTGAAAGATCGGGCCCGGTCGGCCGATCCCGAAACGGAGAGGCGAATCCGTTCCCTGGAATTGGAATTGAGCCGGCTGATGGCCGAAGAGGAGCCGGAAACGGAAGAGGACAAAGGCATCCTGTACGACCGCATCCGGGAGGTCAAAGTGGAACTAATGCGGTTGAAGGCCTTGAAGGAAGCGGAACACTCCTCCCATGGCTGATGGGTGTGACGACTGAAGTAAAACCGCCGCCGGTTCACCGGCGGCGGTTCCTTTTGAGGGTACCCTTATGGAAGCGACCGGACCATTTGTCGGAGTGAACCCAGGTGATAAGCCGTGTGGGCCAAAGTCCCCAAAAGGATGTTTGTTTTATAGGGATCCCACTCTTTCACCTGGTCCATCCTTTCCATGAAGGTTTCGTATTCCTTTCGAAGCTCCCGCAAGAGGTTCTGCCAGGTTTCCTCATCGACGCGGCGTATCTTCCAGCTTAAGTTCCAGTCCAATTCGGTCTTTTCACCCCGGAGAAAAGAATTGGCACCGGCGATGTAATATCGAATATGATCGACGTGGGCTGCGATCGGTGCCTCGCTGGTCGGCACCGGACGGGAAGCATCTTCGGCGGACAGGTTTTTGAGTGTTCCGAACAGACCGGAATCGGGTTTTGATTCGGTAAACCAACTGCCGCTTCCGGGGGGACCTTCAAAGGCCTCTTTCATGATTTCCTTCAGGGAGTTCCACAACATGGAGCCGTCGGGAGGAGTCAAAGGGAAGACCTCCTTCAACAAGTGGTAGGCCCGCTTCGCGGGAGCAAGCGATGCGTAACGATCAAAAACGAAAACGGTTGTTACAAACCGATTATATCACAGAAGGGCGGAGATGATGGAATGTTTTTTTCGATTATATATAAACAAGTTTGTAATACAAACTAAAAACCCAAGAAATCGCCCCACATGAATCTATGGGGCGCGCAATTGCCTGACCAGCTTTTCGAAATGGAGCTTTCGCGAGGCTTTGAAATAGATGACGGCGTTTCGCGGGAGCTGTTGAAGAAATCGGGCGGCGCCTTCCCGCGAGCTGAAGTGGCGCACCCGCGAAGGGTTCATTCCGTGGGATACGGCCGTTCTCCCGATTTCCCGGGCGTCTTTTCCCACGGTGACGAGCCAATCGGGGGTGATTTTGGCGACGAACCTGCCCACTTGCTGGTGGGCCCATCGGCTCAGACCGCCCAGCTCGAGCATGTCTCCCAGTACGGCGACGGCAGGACGGCCTCCGGCGACATGTTTCAGCACTTTCAGTCCTTCCATCATGGCGGTGGGGTTAGCATTCCAGGCATCGTTGATCAGCGTTCGCCCGCCGCGTCCGGCGACAAATTGGAGGCGCATTTTCGGCGGTTGAAAGCGGGCGAGCCCTTCCTGGATGTCCCGGATCGGAACATGGAGCGCGCGGGCGATGCCGATTGCCACCAGGGCGTTGTACACATTGTGCACGCCGAAAACGGGAATGCGGAAGACATAATCCATTTTATCCAGCCTCACCCGGAATTCCATTCCCCGGGCGGTGTAACGGACCGAATGGGCGCGAACATCAGCCGGGTTGCGAATGCCGAAGGTGCGTACAATTCCCCTGAAGCGATGGGTGCTCAACTTGCGGGATCGGGGGTCGTCGGCGTTGAGGAAGAGGATTCCCCCCGGACGCATTCCGTCGATCAGCTCCTGTTTGGCGCGGACCACGCGGTCGAGGCTGCCCAGGCTTCCGACGTGCGCTTCACCCACATTGGTGACGGCACCGATTTCAGGACGAACCACCCTGCACTGCCGGGCGATGTTGTTCAGGGATTTCATGCCCATCTCCAGCAAAAGAATTCGGTGACCGGGGGAGAGGCGGACCAGATAGGAGGGCAGGAAAGAGTAGGTATTCAGGTTGCCCTGGGTTTTGATCATCGACCATTTCCGCTTCAGGATGGATGCCGTCATCTCGGTTGTCGTGGATTTTCCGGCGCTGCCGGTGATTCCGATGACTCGTGGCGAGCATTGTTTCCAATTCCAGAGGGCCAGGCGCCAGAAGGCGGCAAAGGTGTCTTCGACGGTGACCAATCCGACGGAGGGAGGAATTTGATGGTGAGAGAGCGAGCGCGGAAGGACAAGGGCCTTCGGTCGAACACGACGGATGGCGTCCAGTTGCTGGTTCCAGGATTTTTTCTTGGTGTAAAAATAGATTTGATCGGAGCGAAGATATTTGGGCTTTCCAAAGTTTGCGGTTTTCAGCCAGAGACTCCTGTCTCCGCGTATCAAGTTGCCGCCGATAATCCTGGCCAGATTCCCAAGGGTAACGGCTTTCGTGGCAATCCCCTCCCATCCCGTAATGACGAAGGCAAAGGCTTCCTGACGATTGGGACATTTTATGTTATTATGTTATTCCCGTCGGCGATCCGTGGTTTGGGCAAATGAACAGGAAGGGGAAATTCAAAGGTGGCAATAATAAAAACAGGTTTGTGAAACAAACATCAAAAGCCCAAACAACCTCCAAAGTACATCAACAACGGCGTTTATTTGTCATGTGCAATCGGGGGATGAGACGGCGATGGGTAGTCGAAACAAGCATATGAACAGGATCGAATCGGTACCGCGTTTGTCGTTTGGAATGCCTTGCGGCGGGATGGAAGGATGATCCGCTGAGCCATGTACACGTCGCGCAGCGCGAGATCGTCTTTGGCGGGGGAGAAGTCCGTGTTGTCAGTGACGGCGGATGCGAAGGCGCCGTTGTGTCGGCGGCGAAAAAAAGCGGGGGATGTTCGGAGGGCAAAGGCGGGAAGCGGGCTCTCGTCAATCTTTCAGGTTTTCGATTGACGACCGGATCCGGTCCAGGTTCTTCCAGTAGTTTTGCACGGCAGCCCGCCCCTCCGGCGTGATTCGCACGGTGGTCTGGGGGATTTTTTTGCGGACAAAGTGTTTGTCGATCGAGACGAGATTGGCCTTTTCCAATTTGGAGAGGTGACAGGAGAGATTCCCCTTAGTCAAACCGGTCATCTCCTGGAGAAAAAGAAACTCGGCAACATTGCAGGCGGCCAGAGCATTGAGGATGGCAAGCCGCGCGGGCTCATGGACCAGCTTGTCAATCCGGGCCAATTCTTTGAAGGGCATCGGGATCACCTCGCAAATATTATATCACAAGATTCAAATTAAAGACCAGTTTGTATCACAAATCACAAAGAATACTTGAAAGAGTTCGTTTGTTAATTGACTCCAATTCCGCTATACTTTTGATGAGAGGAATCTCCAATGACGATTTCGCGCTGTGACGAAGGAGAGCATCCTCTTTTCTTTTTTCATATTATCAATCTTTGCCTTGATTTTGCGGGAAGGGATGTGGAGGAATTGATCGATTGGTCCTTGTTTGAGCGGTTGACGCAGGCGCCGGGGGCCCCGGGTTTCGAGGGGGAAGTGCGCGGTATTCTGCGAACTCATCTCGGGAAGCATTCCGATGAGTTGGTTCAGGACCGCTTGGGCGGAGTGTTCGGAATCCTCCGCGGCGAATCCGGCCCCTGGGTGATGGTTGCCGGCCATATGGACGAGGTTTCCTTCATGGTGACCCGGATCACCGAGGGGGGCTTTTTGCGGTTTCAGCCTTTGGGCGGATGGTGGAATCAGGTGATGCTGGCCCAGCGGGTTGAAGTGATCACCCGAACCGGAAAGCGAATCCCCGGAGTTATCGGATCGGTGCCGCCTCATCTGCTTAAGCCGGATGCGCGCACAAAGCCCATGGAGATCGAAGAGATGTTTATCGATGTCGGTGCCCGGGATGAGGAAGAAGTTGACCGGATGGGCATCCGTCCCGGCGACCCGGTCGTCCCGGTTTGCCCCTTCATCGAGATGGCAGGGGGACGACGGTTGATGGCCAAGGCCTGGGATAACCGATTCGGTTGCGGCTTGGCCGTCGAGCTGCTCAAGGAGATGAAGGAGAGCAGGCCGCCCAACACGCTGATTGCCGGCGCCACGGTTCAGGAGGAACTGGGTTTGAGGGGAGCGGAAGCGGCGGCAAATCTCATACAACCCGATATCTTTTTCGCGGTGGATGCCAGTCCCGCCGGTGATATCCCCGGCGTAAGGGAAGGGTTTGGCAAGTTGGGCGGCGGAGTGCTGATCCGCGTCTATGACCGCACCATGGTCACGCTTCCCGGCATGAGGGATTATCTCCTGGACACTGCCGAAAAGGAGAACATTCCCTATCAGTTTTTCGTCAGCCAAGGCGGAACCGACGCGGGAGCGGTTCACCGCTCGGGAACGGGGGTTCCATCCGCGGCCATCGGCGTGTGCGCCCGATACATCCACTCCCACGCGGCCATTGTGGACAAGGATGATATCGAAGCGGCCAAGGCTTTTCTGATCGCGCTGGTGAAGGGACTGGACGATGCCGCCGCCGAACGGATTCGTGAACGCTGACAGTTTGTGATTGGAGGAAAAATCTGATGGAAGAAACGTTTGCGGAAAAACGTCCCCAACATGTCAGGCCGTTGGGATTTGGTGAGATCCTGGATATGACGTTTCGCGTCTACAAGAATCGATTCGTTTCGATTTTCGTGATCACTCTCCTGTTATGCGGCCCTTTCTATTTTCTGAACGAAATTTCGACTTGGCTGATCATGATCCGAAGTATGGAGACGGTCACGGAATGGGACGTCATCGCGGACCTCGCCCTGCTGATCCTCCTTTTCATCGTTATCATGTTGTTCGGGGTGATTTTAATGCCCCTCTGGTTTGCGGCAGTCACGGGGATTTCCGCAGGCGCTTTTTTCAGGGATGAGTCCTTCACCTGGATCGAAGGGCTGAAACTGGCCGGAAAATACGGTAAAAAGAGCATTTTGACCTGCCTTTTGCTGTTCGCTTTGGGGACGGCGTATGTGCTGATCTATTTCGCTTCCCTTTTTATCTTCCTTCTTTTAATGCACACGGCCGGGGCGGCGGATTGGGTGTTGGGAATGCTGATGGTTTTCCCGTCCTTGTTTTTTGTTTTCTTCACGCTCTATCTCTCTATCCGCCTCAGCCTGATTTTCCCGGTAATGACGGAGGAGGGCCTCGCTTACTTTCAATGTCTGAAACGGAGCTGGGCGCTGACAAAATCCTCCTTCTGGAGGATTTTCGGCCTGCTGCTTATCCTGGTTCTTCTGGACAGTTTCATCACAAGCATTCCGTCTTCCGTCAATCAGATGCTTTTGTTGGATCCCTCTTTCTATTCGATGGGGATCGCCATGGTCTTCTCCCTCACGATCACGCTCTTTTTATGTCTGACCGCTCCCTTGAAGATGATCGCGCTGGTCCTTATTTATGCTGACCGCCGGGCGAGAAGGGAAGGACTCGACCTCGAAATGCAGATGGCCCGAATGGAGACCCTGGCCTGATGATGGAGGAGGAGGGCATGGACGCGGAATATCAACAGGCTCGAGAACAGTTGGAGGAGATCTTAAATCGCAAGGAATACACCGGCGGCGACTGGCTGGAACGGGGGATCCGGTTCATCGATGAATTCCTGGAAGGGTTGGATTGGCTTCCGTCCCTGTCCTTTCCCGGGTGGGAGATCCCCCCGTGGCTGTTGCCCGCTGTCCTTTTCCTGTTTTTTGTCTTTTCCCTCGTGTGGGTTAGAGGGCACCTCACCCTGAACAGGCGACTGAAAGGGAACGGGAAAGAAAGCGCCCCCGGAAAGCCCGCCAGTGGTGAAAAATTGCAGGAGCTCGGCGAGGAGGCCGCCCGTCGCGGCGATTTCCGACTGGCCATCCGATATCTTTTTCAATCGGTCTTGACGGCGCTGCGGGATCAGGGGATGCTCAGCGAAGTGTCCCGTCGGACCCACAGGGAACAGATCGCTGAGATCCGGTCGCGGATGCCCGAAAGGTGCTCCCTTTTTGAATCGTTGGTTTTCCGCTTTGAAGAGGCTTGGTACGGTCAGGTTCCGGTCGGGCCCGGGGATTATCACCGGTTCCGTGAGGAAGCGGACATGCTTTTGAAAGGAGACCCAGCCCATGCAGCAGAGGGATAAAACGTGGGTCGGAGTTCTCATCATGGTGTTGCTGTTGGGCGCTTTGGCGGTGCTTTTCCCCCTCCTGATCCCGAAGGGGGCGATGCGCACCTTCTCCTCCGACAACCCGGGCAAATCCGGCGTGAAGGCGATTCGCGATTTGCTCGCGGAGCGGGGGGTGCAGGTTCAAAAATGGGAAAAGGAGTGGGATCATCTTCCGCACACCAAGGGGAACGTGCTTTTCATCGTCGAGCCGGAAATCCGGGGTGTCGACAAAGAGGAGATTTCCAGCCTCCGGGAATGGGCGGAGAGGGGAAACACCGCGGTGATCTGGTCAAGTTCGGGTTTTCTCCTCTTCAATGAGATGGGCTTTTCGCCGACTTCGGGGGGTGACGCTCCCCAAATCGTTTCCGTTGCTGAAAGCTCCGAAGAGTGGTTGCGCCATATCGATCGGTTGATGCTGCCCGAAAACAACCGGGTCCAATCAGGTGAAGACATCGAGGCGGTGTTGACGGACCTTCGGGGGGAAATCCTGGTGGCCCGGAAACGGCTGGGGCAGGGTCAGATTTTTTACATTCCCGAACCGGAGATGATCACCAATCGGTTTATCAACCGGGGAGACAATGTGGCACTTCCTCTGTTTTTTGCTTCTTTTGCGGAGGGAACCCTCTGGTTTGACGAAAGCGGTCCCCGCCTCGCGAAAGAGGGGTCTTCCGGAGAGAATCCCGCCCAAAACTTGAAAAGCTGGTTCGGGGATCAAGGAATTTTTGCGGCGGCGGAGGCGTGTATCGCTTTCCTCCTGTGGCTGTATGTGCGCGGGAAACGCTTTGCCGCTCCCCGGTGGGACACGGTGGATCGATTCCGGAGTCAGGACGAGTTTGTACAGGCCATGGCTTCTCTGTATCAGGTCTCCCGCCTGCGCCGCGATTCCCTCGAGATATTGGAGCGCTCCTTCCTCCGGGATGTTTCCAGGATGGCCGGCTTTCCCTTCGGAACATCCCGGGACCGGCTGGCGGAGCGGATCTCGGCGATTGCGGGCGGGGAGACCGGGGAGAGATTCCGGCTGCTGATGGAGGAAATCGAGCGACGAAAAAATACAAGGATCACGGAAAAGGAACTGATTCGTCTCACCCAGGAGATGGAAGGATGCAGAAGGGAGATTCGGAAATGGAAAATCGGACCTTAGGGGGAAACCGGATTGCCGAGACCACCGAAAGGGTATTGGGGCAACTCGAATCGGCGGTGCTCGGCTCCAACCTCAATCTGCGACTGCTGTGGGCAAATCTGTTGACCGGAGGACATGTCCTTCTGGAGGGAGTCCCCGGCCTGGGAAAGACGCTCATGGTCCGCTCTCTGGCCCGAACCGTGGACGCGTCCTTTTCCCGCATTCAATTCACGCCGGATCTGATGCCGTCGGATGTGACCGGCACCAAGGTGTACGATCCTCAGTCGGGGCGTTTTTCCTTCAAAAAGGGGCCGGTCTTCACCCATCTGCTTTTGGCGGATGAGATTAACCGGACGCCACCCAAGACGCAGGCGGCCCTTCTCGAAGCCATGGAGGAGGGGCAGGTTTCCATCGACGGGGAATCGATGCCGTTGCCGTCCCCTTTTTTTGTCGTCGCCACTCAAAATCCTCTCGAATATGAAGGGACTTATCCCTTGCCGGAGGCGCAGCTGGACCGGTTTTCAGTCAAGTTGATCATCGATTACCCCGCGGAAGAAGAGGAAGCCGCTCTCCTGCGGGAACATCGGCTTTCGGCCGGGCGGGAGTCAAACCTGAAAAAAGTCGTGGGAATCGAGGAGCTGTTGGCGCTGCGGGAGGAGGTGGACCGGATCACCGTGGAGGAATCGGTGCTCCGATATATCACCGCCATCGTCCGCGGCACCCGCCAAGATCCCCGCATCACTTTGGGAGGAAGTCCCCGAGCCGGTCTGAGCCTGCTCGCCTTGAGCCGCGCTCTGGCCGCCATGGACGGACGCCACTTTGTAACGCCCGACGACGTGATAACGGCAGTGAAACCGGTGCTCCGCCACCGAATCATCCTCGCGTCGGAGGCGGAATTGGAAGGGATGAAAACCGATGACGTCATCGAAGAGATCGTCCGTTCGATCCCGGTTCCGCGATAACGCCTGGTTGCCGGGCCCGCTGTTGATCGCGCTGTTCGTCGTCGGAATCGGGGTCATCCTGTTGGGGGCCTGGATGGAGCGGGGATGGATGTTTTTCCTCCTTTATAACGGATCGATTCTCTTGCTCGCGCTGATCGACATGGCCTTTCTGCGCGGCGTATCCCGGGTAAGGGTCAAGAGGGAATGCGGTGCCGTTTGGGAACTGGGGATGGATCATCCCGTCCGGGTGGCGGTTTTCAACCCGCTCTCCTTTACACTTCGTTTAAAGATCCGGGACGATTATCCGGAGGGCTTTCGGGTCGACCGGCGGACGATGGAGGTTACCGTCCCGCCGGGAGAAACCGCGGAGACAGTCTACTCCGCCCGTCCTCACCGACGGGGAAGGCACCGATTTGACCGCATTCACCTCCGGGCCGTGGGTCCGCTCCGGTTGGCAGTCCGGCAAAGGGCTTTCGATGCGACGGAGGAGAGGAAGGTGTTTCCTCCCCTTACAGAGGTGCGGAGGATCCGCAGCGGTGTGTACCGGAAGGCGCTGGCGCTGAACGGGCCACATTCCCGCCGCTCTTGGGAGCGGGGATCCGATTTCTCCCACACACGGGATTATGTTCCCGGCGATGAACCGAGGACGATCAACTGGATGTCATCGGCCCGCAGGGGACGGCTGGTCACCAATGTGTATCAACCCGAGCAGGGACAGTTGATTGCCATCCTGTTGGACTCAGGACGCGTGATGGGGATCCGCGAACAGGGGCAAACCCGCCTCGACCGTTCGCTGGAAGCGGCTTTGGGGCTCTCGGCGATCGCTCTGGATCGGGGGGATCAAGTCAGCTTCCTCTCCTTTTCCAACCGCATCAATCGGTGGGTTCCTCCGGGGAAGGGGATGGGCCACCTGCAACAGCTGATTCAGGCCTCGTTCGACCTGGAGCCCGACTTATCGGAATCCGATTACCGAACCGCTCTGGAAACCCTTGCACTCCGTCAAAAGCGACGCTCGCTGGTGGTTCTGTTTACGGATGCGGACAATCTCATTTTTTCAGATGAATTGATGCAATATCTGGCCGTGTTGAAGCGGAGGCACCTGATTCTTACCGTGTCCATCCGGAATCCTTCCCTGCAAAGGCAGGCGGAGAGCTGGCCTGTTCGGGGAGAAGAGGTTTTCCGGAAGGCGGTGGCACAGGAACTAAAATGGGAACGGGAAGAGCGGCTGAGCCGACTTCGCAGGCAGGGAATTCTCGTGCTGGATTCCCCCTCCGACCGATTGGCTCCGGCGGTGATACATTCCTATCTGGAAGTGAAAAACCGGTCCGCCCTGTGAGGGAGTAGAAAATATCCCGCCCCGACCGGGGCGGGATATCCACTCAGGAGGAGTAAGTGGGATTCTCGGAAGGCGTCGCTTCCTTTCGGATCCATGCGCTGCCGAAATAGAAGAAGAGGAGAATCAGGGTGGAGAGCGCCAGCAGGTACTTGGTCCAAGGGGGCCAGGGCGCCGGCGTCAAAAATCCTTCGATGAGGGCGGCAATCACAAACAGGGGAATGACGCCCATCATCAGTTGGATGGTCACTTTTCCCTCGCGCTTGAAGGATTCGCCACGGGTCAGTTCCCCGGGAACGAAGAAGGAGTAGGCGAGGGAAAGACCCGCTCCTCCGGCGATGAAAATGGCCGTCAACTCGGTCACCCCGTGCGGCCAAATATGGGCCCAAAAGGTGTAGGATTCCCCCACCCGGTGGAAGAGGGCGGCCAGGGCGCCGATAAGCATTCCGTTGTACAGGAGCATCCAGACGGTTCCGACGCCGAGCAGCGCGCCGAAGGCGAAACAGAGAAAGGCCACCTGAATGTTGTTCACCATGATTTGACTGGAGACGATGGAATGATTCCATTCCCCCGCCGGGCCCGCCTTGGGATCGATGTTCTCCGCCATTCCCAGGGGTAGAAACAGAGATGCGAGCCGGGGATCGCCCAAGGTCAGAAAAAAAGCGAGAAGGGCCCCGACCGCAAACAACGAAAAGGCGATGAGAAAAAAAGGAATCCGCTCGTGGAACAGCAGAGGGAAATCGCGGGTGAAGAAGCGGAGCAGTTCGGGAAATCGCCGCTTTTTCACGCTGCCGTAGAGGACATTGTGGGCGTTCAGCGTAAGTTCGTTCAAGCGACGGGTCACGTCGTGCTGGGGAAAGTAGGTTTGTGCGTACGCGAGATGGCCTGCCACCTTGCGGTAGAGAAAGCCGAGCTCGTCCAATTCCCGTTTGGAAAGGGATCCACGGCGAAATTGATGAATGAGTTCTTCGAGGCGCGTCCATCGGGATTGATTTTTATGGACAAACGACCCGAGTCTGCGATTTGATTGCGGGAGCGACATCCCCTTCACCTCCATCGATTTTATTGTAGCACGAAAAAAAGTTGGTCACGAAGAGGAGAGGATCATGGAAAATCGCGTCGCAGTGGTCACCCCCGAATACGTGCAGATCCAATTTGAAACGGCCGGTATCGGAAGCCGGGCCGCCGCCAAGATGATCGATTTTGCCCTGGTGTCGCTGGTGAACGTTTTGTTCTTTCTCTCGCTTCCTTTTGTCGCGCAGGTGTCTTCCGGTGAGCCGGCGTCCGTCATCATCGCCGTCTACTTGGTGCTCTCCGCCGCGTTTCCCCTGGCCTACTTCGTGCTCACGGAGTACTTCACGGGCCAGACGGTCGGAAAGCGGTTGCTGGGCCTGCGCCTGGTTGCGGATACCGGCCAGTCCCCCGGTTTTTGGGCGGTTTTTCTGCGCAATGTCCTGCTCCTGGCGGATCTTACTCTGCTTGTGGGTTTGATTTTCATGTGGCTTCATCAAAAGGAGAAACGGATCGGCGATCTGGCGGCGGGCACGATGGTGATCCGGGAAAGAAAAAAAGGGGAACGTTCCCTTCCGGAACTTCCCCTGTCGGAGGAGGAGGAAAATTGGTTGCGACGATTTGAGCGGCTGGGGGACGATCAATTTTTGCTCATCGAAGAGTTTTTGACGCGGCGAAACCAGATGGATCCCGACCGGCGCAAAGCGCTGGCCCGGAAGCTTTTACAGCGGATCGAAACGGATGAGGAAACAAGGCAGGCAGATGCCGAAGTCCTTCTCGGAAAGATATATACCTATCTGAAGCAGACCCGATATCCGTCCATCCAATGACGCGCTAACGGGCAAACGGCTCCCAGGGGGGATTTACGTCCGTCCCGGGACGCCTCCGATACCTGATTTCCAAACGGGGCGTGAAGCGTTCGTAATATACAAGTTTGGCCAAAGGATGGGTTCTCGGGATCTGCGGTCCCAGAAATTGAACGGTTCCCTCCTTCTCAGGAGGGATGGACAGGTAAATCATCAAGGTTTTTTTCCCTTCCCGGATCAAACGCCGGACCAGGGGAGTGACCGGGATCGTCACCGGCGCTTGATAAGGTTTTTCCTTGTTTATAGCGGTGACGGGGATCGCGCCGCTTTCTCCTTCCAGGACGAGATCGCGGGGGAGGCTTGTGGGCTGTTCCTTGGAACTGAAATATTGGCATTTGATCGCGGTGTTCCGGTCGGGATTGACGGCGAGAAACAATTTCACCCGGGCCAGTTGGACATCGAATCCTTCGTTCAGACAGGATTCGAGGGAGAACAGTAAACAGCTTCGATAATCCCTCAGCAGCCCTTTATTTCTTTTGATCACCAATGTCGGCCGATCCATCGGCTGCCCGCCGGGGGAGGTGCAGGTGAATGCCTGTCGGCTTCGAATCTCCTGAACGGGAGAGGGGGAAGGAAACCGGTAACTTCTCCGTTTCTCCCGCTTGAATTGCAGAAACTCGGAGACCTTTTCCACCATTTCCCGCACGCGGTGGCCGTAGCGGTGGTGTTGATGAACATACTTTTGACCGTTGGCCGCGATGCGGTCGCGCAGCGACCGGTTTTTCAGCAGGTTGCGGACCAGGGCGCGGGTTTCTTCCGGACGGCGACTGGTCAGCAGGTGATGATGGGGCTTGAAATGGCGAAGCACGGCGGGGATGTGATTGGTGATCAACAAGCCGCCCGTCCCGATGCACTCCCATGTTCGGCGCGTTAATACTTCCTGGTGGTTCTGAATCCCGAGAATAATCTTGGCGGAAGCATACACGTAGGGAACGCGATGATAGGGGATGGGGCCGCCGATGACATGATTCGGCACCGAAAACGGAAGAAGGTTTTTCCCCTGCTCCCAACCCTTCCCCCAGATCTTCAACGAGATGTTTTCTCGCAGCAAGGGTTCCAGCAGGATGCGGAGGCTCTGCAGACGCCAGCTTTCCATGGTCGCGTTGGAGAAATTGGCGACCAATGCCACATCCGACTGATACTCCGGTGCCGGAGGCAGGGGGCGGTGGATTTGGGGGTTGCAGGCAAAGGGGAGGTAATAGGCGGGAATTCCCCTTTCTTCGTATATTTTCGTGCAATCGTAGGAATGGGTGAAGACGACATCGGGCCGCCCGGTTTCCAACACATACAATGACCAATAATCGGTGTGAAGGGGATCTTCCGTGGACCAAAACACGTGAAGGCTGTCGGTTTCTTCGCAATAACGCCTGACTACCTGGAAATAGGGTTCCCGATGAAAGGGGGTCCACCCGTTGGTCAGAATGACATCCGGCCGGTATCGGTTCAGCTGATGGACCAGCTCCTGGGGCGTCAGGTCCGGTTTGGGCACAAAGAGGGGGATGTTGTTCTCTTTGAATCCGGAAGGAACGGTTTCAACATAGTTGACGTAGTTTTCAAGGTAGTACCATTTCATAAGCCCACCCACCTTTACAGGAAGCGGTCCTCATATTGTTTGAACACCGAGCGGTAGGGAAACAGATCCCTCACCATCCGGTCGATGCCTTCCTCCAGCGAAACGGGTTCTTCCGGAAGAAAGTGCCTGCGGAATCCCTCGTTTTTCATTTTCATCTGATGGGTCTCATTCTCTTTTCGGGGATTGGGAATATGGGTGACCTCCGCCTGCAATCCCTGCTTCCGCCCGGCGCGTTGGACATGTTCCGCCAGCTGTTTGGGGCTGGCCAGGATGGTCATCTGGTTAAACACCTGAAATTTCTGCTTCGGAGGGGAATAGGCGGCCGCTTTCGCCAGGGATTGGACGGCATCCTCCAGGGCGATCATCGGCTTTTTCTGTTCCCCTTTTCCATAGATGGTGATCGGGTGGCCGGCCAGCATCTGTGCGCAGAATCGGTTGGGAACCACCCCGAAGTAAAAATCGAAGTCGAACCGGGTTGCCAGATCGGGGTGCAGGCGCGTTTCCTTGGTTCCGGTTCCGAACACGATGGCTGTTCTCAAGTCGGTAATGGTCAGCCCCCACAGCCTGGATGCGAGGTACAGACTGTTGACGTCATTGGCTTTGCTCATGTGGTACCACGACGTGGCCATCCCGGGATAGGGGATCGTATCGGAACCGGAATCGGTCTCCACATGGATGAACCCTTCGGGAATGGTGAAATTGGGCGATCCGTAGACTCCCGTCGTCGTGGTTTCAATCAGATGGGTGGTGTGTTCCAAACCGCATTCTTTGATCCCCCAGAGCAGGTTGCGGCACATCCGGTTATTGTTCTCCTGCGTCAAATTGGCAAGGGGAGCGTGAAGGTGGGAAAAGGGGGCGGCCGGTTGAGCGGCCACGTGCAGAATGACGCGGGGCCGGAAGGTTTTCAATATCTGGCAAACCTTTTGATAGTTCGTCAGGTCTGCTTCAATGAAAGAGAGGTTGCACATGCCGAACTCTTTTGCCGTCTTCATCCGCCTGTCCATCGGCGCAATCGGAATCGCGCTGACGCTTCCGATTTCCTCAACCCAGCGGCGTCGTCCGAAATGGTCCACTCCGATGATTCGCTCTTCGGGAAAGGCCCGACTGAGTTTCAACATCAGCGGCCAGCCGATATAGCCGTCGGCTCCGGTGACTAAAATCATTCTGCATCACTCCCCGTTTTCATTTTTGATCGAATCCTTTCGATGAATTTCATGACGTTCAGCCCGTCGTGCTGGGTCACAAGGGGGGGGCGGCCCGTTCTCACGGAGGAGACGAAGTGCTTGATCTCCTCCAGCAGGGGAGACGTTGCCGGTATTTCCACGGTCCGGTGATCGACTTGTTTGGTGTGCCGGTCGAGTCGGGTGAAAAGATGCAGCCGATGATTCAACAGGTCGGCAACCCAAGTCCGATCGGTCTCCGTCAGAATGATCTTTCGCCTGTGCAAGGCACCCGTGCGGACCGCATGAACATTCACAAGAAAGGAAGAGTCGAAGAGGATTTGAACCATCGCATTGTCGATGAGACCCCGGTTCATCTCCTCGGGGTAGACGGTCCGACCGGATGCGGCGAGGCGGACGGGAGAAGTTTTCATTTGATCGGCCAAGCGGAGGATCAGATCCAGGTCGTGAACCATCAAAGTGAGCAACACGTCTGCATCGATGTTTTTTCTCAAGGGAACATACCGGTAAAATTCTCCCATGAGCAGGTTTTCGTATCGAACCGATTTCAGAAGGGTTTGGATCACCGGATTGAACCGCTCCACATGCCCCACTTGAATGTGAACTTTGTATTTGTCGGCGAGCCGGCACAGGGATCGGGCCTCGTCAACGGTATGGGTGAAGGGCTTTTCCAGAAACACATGGCATCCGTTTCGGACGGCTTCCGATGCCGCGTCATAATGGGCGGTGGTCGGCACGCAGATGACGACGGCTTCGGCTTGTTTCAGCAAGTCATGCAGGCTTTGTGCCGGAGGAACCCGATACTTTTCCGCCAGGGCTCTCGCCTTGGAAGGATCGGAATCAAAAACCCCGACGATTGTCACTTCGGATAAGGTGATCAGATTTCGGAGGTGATTTTCTCCCATAAACCCCGCTCCCACCAGCCCGATTGGAATTTTTTTTGCGGACAAGGACTCCATCTCCCTTCAGAAATATTTCACATCCGTCCATCATAGGATGAAAGAGATGGAGGAGGGGGGCGGATGATACCGTTAATCGACATAAAGAGACAACATCAAGCCCTTAAGGGTGAGATGGAACGCGCCGTCGGAGAGGTGCTGGATCAGGGACAATTCATTTTGGGAAAAAACTTGGAAGCCTTCGAAAAGGAGATGGCCGAGTATTGCGGAACCCGCTACGGAATCGGCGTGAACAGCGGAACGGATGCCATCTTTTTGGCCTTGCAGGCGTTGGGGGTGGGGGAAGGAGACGAGGTGATCACCAGCCCTTACACCTTTTTCGCCACCGTCGAAGCGATCGTGCATACGGGCGCCCGGCCGGTCCTGGCGGATATTGAAACCCGCCACTTCAACCTGGATCCCGAGCAGGTGGAGCGGGCGATCACGCCCCGCACAAAAGCGATCCTCCCGGTGCACCTGTTCGGTCGCCCAGCGGATATGAAAGCTTTGGCGTCCCTTGCGCAACGTTACGGGTTGCGCCTGGTGGAGGACGCCTGCCAAGCGATTGGCGCCGAGATCGAGGGCAAACCGGTGGGATCCTGGGGCGATGCCGGCTGTTTTTCCTTTTATCCCACCAAAAACCTGGGCGGGATGGGGGACGGCGGTATGATCACGACGTCCGACCCGCAGCTGCATGAGCGGATCCGCCTGTTGCGCACCCACGGGGCCTACCGGAAGTATCACCATTCCCGTTTCGGGTTCAACAGCAGGTTGGATGAGATTCAGGCGGCGATCCTGCGCATCAAGCTAAAACATCTCCCTAAGTGGAATGGTCGACGGCGGATGTTGGCCCGGCGCTATCGAGAGGCCTTTCATGGGCTGCCTCTTCAACTCCCCGCGGAGGATTCCCAAATCACCCCGGTCTACCACTTGTTCGTTGTTCGCACCCCCCACAGCGCCTCCCTAAAAAAATGGCTCGCGAGCCATGGAATCGGCTGCGAAATCTATTACCCCATGCCGTTGCACCACCAGAAGGCCTGGAAAGACCGCTTTCCCGTTCCTTCGCTGCCCCGGGCGGAGGCGGTTGCGGGAACGACGCTGGCCTTGCCGGTCTATCCGGAACTTTCCGATGGGGAGCAGGAGATCATCATTGAGAAAGTGATCCGTTTTTTCAAGGAGGGGAAGGGCCTTTGAAGTCCTTCATTCATCCGCAGGCGCAGCTGGGAAGAAATGTCCGCATCGGGATGTCTTCCTACATAGGTCCCCAGGTGATCATAGGGGATGAGGTGGAAATCGGTTCCCACGTAATCATTCATGAACAGACGATGATCGGGGACCGAGTGGAAATCGGAGACAACACGATTTTGGGAAAGAAACCGATGAGAAAGAGGGAGGCCAATACGGCCCCTGCGAAGATCCGGAACGATGTGCAAATCGGGAGCAACAGCATTTTGTACCGCGGGTGCGTCATCGGCGAACATTGCTTCATCGCGGATCTCGTGACCGTAAGAGAACATGTGGTGGTTGGAAAGAAGTGTGTCGTCGGAAGAGGGGTGACGCTGGAAAATCACATTCAGGTCGGAGACCGGGTCAAGTTGGAGACCAATGCGTATATTACGGCGTACTCCCGATTGGAGGACGATGTGTTCGTGGCTCCCTGCGTGGTTACGTCGAACGACCCCTTTGCGGCCCGCGCCCCGCATCCGATCACTTTTAAGGGGGTTCATGTAAAAAGAGGAGGAAGAATTGGGGCCGGAGCGGTCTTGCTTCCGGGAGTGACGATTCATGAAGAGGGATTTGTTGCGGCGGGCAGTGTGGTGACCAGGGATGTCCCCGTCAAAACCATTGTCAAAGGGGTTCCGGCCAAACCCTTCCGGGCGGTTCCCGAAGACCAGTGGCTTTCCAATCTTCCTCCAAGATCCTAATTGATCCTAAGCGGGCTCCAGGAAGTATTCCCGTATCCCCTCTTTGAGGCTCTTCATTTTTTTCCCCTTGAAGAGCGTTTTGATTTTTCTGTTGTCCAATGCGGTGAAGTACGTCCTTTCTTCCCTGAAGCCATCTTCCTGCTGGCGGACGATGGGCACGGACCGTCCGAGGCACTCCTGTCCGACTTGGTTGACCAGAAGTGCGAGATCCCAAATGCTACGGGTCTCTTCTCCGCCGAGATTGTATACGCCGCGGATGGAAGGGGACAGGGCCTGGTAGTAGGCCCATACCACATCATCCACGTGGATGAAGTTGCGGGTCTGCCGCCCGGTTCCGCGGACCAGGATTTTTTGATTTGCAAGCAGAGCCCTGCAGAAGCTTTCAACTACGGTTTGCTTCGACACCCAGCTCTTTCCGTAAACATTGGACTGTCGAAAGATCACGGTTTCCAGATTTCCTCTGGCTTGTTCGGCGAGAAGCATCTCTTCCGCCCACTTCTTGAGTTGTCCGTAAAAGTTTCTGGGATTAACCGGCGATTGCTCGGTGATCGTCGTCGAGCGAGGATCATAGACGGCGAAAGAGGAGGGGAAGATGATTTTAGCGACACCTGCGTTGACGGCTTCGCGGATCAAGTATTTGAGGGAGAGCAGATTGATCAGTACCGCATCCCTTGCCTGGATTTCACATTGGGCGATATCGCTGACGGCCCCGAGATGGATGATGGTGTCGACATCCCGGACCATCTTTTTCACATCCTCTTCCGCCGTCAGATCCATCTTCTCGATGGGAACACCGTTGATCTCGGACACGGGCTGTACTCGGAAGTTGTCGATCGCCCGGATCGGCACGCCTTGTTTCGACAGAAATTCAACCACTTTGGTTCCGATATATCCCGCGGCGCCGGTGATTAATATCATTTATGCCAGGATCCTCACATAGCTGATGTTTCGGATGAGGAAGGTCAGAAGGCTGGAAGAGCCGTATCCCGGCGGAGGAGCCGTCTGAATCGTGAAGGCACCGTTGGTCACGCTGACGAGTTGTCCTTCAAACGGGCCGCTGCCCTGGGGAACCACCACTTGGACCGTACGGCCGATGAATTGGCGAAGCCGGTTTTCCAGATCCATCTCACATCACACCTCCCTGGGGAGAGACAAAGATAATGCTGCTGAACGGAATCAAAATGATCTCCCCGCCCGCTTGCAGCTCGAGGAAATCGGATCCGACAAAGGTTACTTGTCCGGTTACGTCGCCTCCGGTCGTTTCAACGGTGACGTTCATCCCCAAGTAGGATTGGAACAAACGTCTGATGGACTGGTCGTCCGGAACGCCCCGGTTGAGAACGATACCCAAGATCTCTTCGACAAAATCAAATACTTCATTCAGCGTGTTATTTAACACCACTCTTCTTCACCTCCGTGATCATAGATTATTTGTCGGAGAATAAAAGAGTAAGGGCAAATATTACAAACCTCTCAGAAAATAGACGCTTGTTTTTTGCCCGTTTTCATCAAAAAGCCCCCTATAACCTGACGGATAGGGGGAGTCATTTTTTTCAATATCTATTTGTCACGGAGTCAACACATCAATGGTGACGGTGGCGACATTGGACAGGGCGCTTCCGTCGCTGGCTTGGTAGGTAAAGCTGTCCGTGCCGGTAAAGCCGGCGTTCGGAGTGTAGGTGAAGGAGCCGTCGGGATTTAATACCAGCGTGCCGTTGGTGGGACCGGTGACCAACTGGGCCGTCAGCGGATCGCCGTTCGGATCGGTGTCGTTGGTCAGCACGCCGGGAGCAGGAACCGTGAGGGGAGTATCCACAGCGGTCGTGTAGGAATCATCGTTAGCAACGGGGGGCTGGTTCGTGGCGTTTACAGTAATGGTGACCGTAGCCACCAGGGATCTGGAAACCCCGTTGCTGGCTTGATATGTGAAGGTATCCGTTCCTGTGAAGCCGGCATTCGGCGTGTAGACAAAGGAGCCATCCGAGTTGAATGTCAGCGTGCCGTTGGGCGGATTGCTGACCAAAATGGCCGTGAGGGGAAGTCCCCTGAAGTCAAAATCGTTGGCCAGCACGCCGGGGGCAGGGACTGAGAGAGGGGTTCCTTCATCGGTGGTATAGAAATCGTCCCGCGCGATGGGTCGGAGCTGAGGCGGCGGAGGAAGCGGCGGTTGCGGCGGAAGAACGCCGGAGCCGAAGATCGTGGAAACAACCCCTTGAACGAAATTGAACACGCTATTGAGGATGTTGACGATCAACCCATTTCACCTCCCAATTTATCAATACGCTTTTATAGAGTAGAGAGAAAAGGCTGATGCGCAGGAAAAGAAAAATTGTGCGATAGACCGTTTGGAGCCCTGGCACGCATTGTCTTCGAAGCGAGGGGGCGGAGAAGGAAAAGCAGGTTTTCCCGTGTGTTTCGCTGTTTCGGATACAAGACAAAATGCATATTAGTTTTGGATGAAAAAATTAGTATAATAGTAATATAATAGAAGCCACCCAAAGAGAGGAGGTTCGATCGTTCGCTTCATCGCCCCCGGCGCTGTCGGAATCTAAATGAAAGAGAGGAACGGAAATGGGAAAATCCCGATTGCCGCGTCGGTTGTTTCTCTTGTTGTTGATTGCCTTACTGGTTTTGCCGGTCAACTCGTTTGCAACCCAAACTAAACAAACCCATACCTCCCTACACAAAAACAGCCCAAAAACAATCGAAGAAAAAATCAACCGCAAATTGAAAGGCCAATTTGCCGAAAACGAGTTTGTCACGTTCTTGGTGAAGTTCAAGGAACAGGCAGACACGAAGAAGGCGGCAGCTGAAGCCGCCGAAATGGCGAAGAAACAAAAAAAGACTCCCTTTGAGACCCGTTTGATGAAGCGTTCCGCCGTGGTCTCGGAACTTCGGGCCACCGCGTTCGGCACGCAGCGAAACGTGCAGGCATTCCTGGAAAAACAAAAAAGGGCGGGAAGAGTAAAAACATTCCGATCCTATTATATTGTCAATTCAATGGCGGTGACCGGGACGAAGGAAGTTATGGAAGAGTTGGCCTCGTTCCCGGAAGTGGACAAGCTGTTGCCCGATGAGATCCGCAAATTGCACCGGGCTGACGCGGGTTCGACAAACGCGAAAACCGCGACGATCGAATGGAACATCGAGAGAGTGGGCGCTCCCGCCGTTTGGAATCTGGGAATTGATGGCTCGGGAACCGTCGTGGCCAACATCGATTCCGGAGTCGAGTGGGATCATCCCGCGTTAAAGGAAAAATACCGCGGTTACAACCCCGACGATCCCGATGCCCCGGATCACGAATTCAACTGGTTTGACGCGGTAAACGGGCGAGAATCTCCCTACGACGACAACGGGCACGGAACCCACACCATGGGCACCATGGTCGGCTCCGGGCCGGATGGATCCGACCGGATCGGCGTGGCTCCCGGCGCCAAGTGGATCGCCGTCAAAGCGTTTAACGCCAGTGGCAATGCCAGCGATTCGGATCTGCTCGCCGCCGGCGAATGGATTTTGGCCCCCAAAGATGCGGAGGGCAATCCCCATCCGGAAAAAGCCCCCGACGTGGTGAACAATTCCTGGGGCGGCGGAGCGGGCATCGACGAATGGTATCGCCCGATGGTGCAAAACTGGCGGGCGGCCGACATTTTCCCCGAGTTTTCCGCCGGGAATGACGGTCCGGGAAGCGAAACCGTCGCCAGCCCGGCCAATTTTCCCGAATCCTTCGCCACCGGCGCAACCGATATCAACAACGGCATTGCCTCCTTTTCGTCGCGCGGACCCTCCCCGTACGGGGAAATCAAGCCGGAGCTGGTCGCTCCGGGCGCCGGAATCCGTTCTGCCGTGCCGGGAGGGGGGTATGCCGGGTACAACGGCACTTCCATGGCCGGCCCCCATGTCTCGGGAGCGATCGCCCTTCTCAGACAGGCGGATGCTTCCCTCAGCGTCGACGACATGGAGCGCATTCTCATTGAAACGGCAATCCCTCTCACCGACAGCCAGTACCCCGATTCGCCCAACAACGGCTACGGACACGGGCTGCTCAATGTATTTGACGCAATTTCGTCCGTGCGGACGGGAATCGGGGAGGTTCGCGGACATGTGGTGCGGGAAGGGGAAGACGACGAACCTCCGCAATACCGGCACGAGGCCCCCGCAGAAACTTACACGGACATGGATCTTCCGCTCAGGGTGGACGCGCAGGACAACATCAGCATTCTCAAGGTGGAATTGCAGTACCGCTCCGATGACGCGGGTGATTGGACTTCCGTGGAAGCAAAGCGCGTGCATGGAGATTATCGGGAAGGAACCTATGAGGCTACCGTTCCAGCCGATGGGATCAAAAAGCCGAAGCTTCAATACAAGTGGCGTATTGTCGATTACGGCGGGAACGATGTGATGTCGGATGTCTATGAGGTAAATGTGAAGTCGGGGATCACCATCGGCTATTTCCAGGATTTCGAATCGACGCCCGTCGGCTGGTATTCCTTTGGTCAAAACGACTCCTGGCAGTGGGGCAAACCCAGCTCGGGTCCCGGGCAAGCCTACTCGGGCGAGAGAGTATACGGTACCAACCTGGACGGCGACTATGCCAGCAACGCCAACATGACGCTGGTGACGCCGCCGATCGAACTGCCGAAAGGAAATGCCTACCTGCAGTTCAAACAATGGTACAACCTGGAGCAAAACTGGGATTACGGCCATGTCTTCGTATCGACGGACCAGGAGAACTGGACGCAGCTATCGAGGTTTACCGATCTCTCGGACGGCTGGATCGACGGAGAGGTGGATCTGTCCGATTATGCAGGGCAGCGCATCTACATCGGTTTTAATGTCACAACGGACTACAGTGTGGTCAGACCCGGATGGTACATCGATGACGTCCGCCTGAGCGACACCCCCCTCGACGATCCGCCCGTGAAACAGCAGGCTCCGCAGACGAACGCCAAAGCGTCCGACAAAAAGGGTGCTCCGATTGATCCGGATGCGATCAAACCGGGCAAGCGCGTCAACATTCAGCATCCCATTGCCGCAAAAGACAAATCCTACACGGTCTCCCCCCAATCCTTGCCCCTTGAGGCAAAGGTGAGCGTGCTCGAAACGGGCCGATCGGTGACGACCCACCCGGCAGACGGAAGCTATGCGATGCGACATGCAGCCGGCTCATACACTCTCCGGGCGGAGACGTACGGATTCCGCTCGGTGGATCAGCGGGTGGAAATCACATCCGGCGAGGCGACCGAAGCCAACTTCACCTTGCAACCGATTCCCCAAGGTGTGGTCCGCGGGACCGTCACCAACCAAGCCACCGGAAAACCGATTGCCGGCGCCACCTTGCTGTTGGTGGAAGATGCGGCGATCATCCCGGTGACGACCGATGAAAACGGCAGCTACTCCATCACCGCCTATGAAGGGACGTACACGCTGAAAACCCTCGCTCCGTACTATTACAGCAATGAGACGAAGATCACGATTTCCGGCGATCAGGTGACGGAGCAGGATATCGCTCTCAAGCCCTTTATCGGGTATCCGAACGAAATCGGATATGACGACGGAACCCCCGAAAACGCCCGCTCCTTCTACGATGCCGGAAACGGCTGGGCGGTGAAAATGTCGCTGGAGGAGGGGCAGGAGCGAGCCATGGTCACTGCCGGTCTGTTCCGATTCTGGGATACGGAATGGCCGGTTCCGGGGGGAACCCGTTTTCAGGTGGCCGTCTACGATGACAGCGGAGAAGACGGAGCGCCGGGGAAAAGGATCGCCGGGCCCTTTGAGGCCGACGCGGCCCGCGACGGCACCTGGACAACGGTCGATTTGAGCGACAAAGGGATCATGGTGGAAGGCGACTTCTACATGGTCTTTTTGCAGACCGATCCTTACCCCAATTCCCCCGGTCTGGCCACCGATGAAAGCAGCCCCAACGCCGGACGCAGCTGGCAGTATATCAGCGGCACCTGGTCACCGACGCCCGCATCGGAAGGAAACTACATGATCCGTGCCCGGGTGGAATACGAAGTTCCCGTGCCGACGATCACGTCACCTGCGGACGGCACCTTTACCAACCAATCCGAAGTGACGATTGAGGGAAGGTCGGCTCCGTCCGTCGATATCCATCTCTATAACGGCGGGGAAGAGGCGGCCGCTGTCCGAACAACGGATACGGGTACGTTCCAGGCGAAGCTCACGCTTAAAAAAGGTGTAAATGTACTTACTGCCGCCGCGGTAACGGATCGAGGAAAGACAGATCTTTCCGAACCGGTGAAGGTGATCCTGGATCAGGAGAAGCCGACTCTCACCATCGACGATCCGGCGGATGGACTGAAAACAAACCGCGAGGCGGTCACCGTGGAAGGCAGAGCGATCGACGAACATCTCGACCGGGTAACGATGAACGGCGTCAAAGCGGTTGTGAAGGAAGACGGATCCTACTCCCATCGACTGGCACTGGACAGCGGCGAAAACCGAATCAAAGTCGTTGCTCAGGACAAGGCGGGAAACATCCGAGAGAAAGAGATTACGGTTTACGCCAAGTTCACGCCCCCGACGATCGAACATGTCAAGCCTGACAAGGATGTTACCCTCAAGGCGGGGCAATCGGTGACGGTGGAACTGAGAAGCCAGCCGGAGCTTTCCGCCGAATTCGTCATCTACCTGCCACAGATCCGGACGGCTCAGTCCGGCGGCATTCCCATGAGAGAAGTCTCTCCCGGCCACTATGTCGGGGTTTGGACAGCCCCCAAAGGGAAAGACAAGATAAAGGTCAATGGCGCAACCATCGAAGTGCGCGTGACGGATGATTACGGCAACACCGCGTCGAAGGCGGCCAAGGGTAAGCTGAATATCAAGTGACCGGACGAATTCAAGCGGTCAGATCTTCATGCAAGATCTGACCGCGATCTTATTGTTGATCGTGTATACGGTATGCCGGAACGCTTTAAGCTCTTTGCCGCCGGTCCCGATTTGTCGAAAGAAATATCATATATTCCTTTTCAGGAATATTCCTTTCGTGGTATAATCAAGTCATGGAAGCGATTTTGAGTGCTCTTGCCGAGTCCAACCGGTTAAAAATCATCGAACTCTTGCGTGACGGCCCCCGTTCAGTGGGGGAAATCGCCACTGAACTCGGGCTCCGGCAGCCTCAAGTTTCCAAACACCTCCGTGTACTCAGTGATGCCGGGCTCGTCGAGGTGCATCCGATCGCCAACCGGCGGATCTACAAGCTGCGACCCCAGCCGCTCAAAGAGCTGGACGATTGGCTGGAATCCTTTCGCCGTGTCTGGGACGAGAGATTCGATCAGTTGGACGATTATCTGCGCGAAGTGCAAGCAAAGGAAAAGAAAGAGGGATGCGGAAAACAGTCCTGACACGGAACATCGCGGTTTTTGATTCGCCGGCACAACATCATAAGGAGGAATTGAATTGTCCAATCCGTACGAATTGGTTATCGCGCGCACCTTCGATGCGCCTCGGGAGCTAGTGTTTAAGGCGTTTACGGATCCGGAGCACCTGAAGCACTGGTGGGGACCGAAAGGTCTCACAATCAGCGTGGCCAAGTTTGATCTCCGTCCGGGCGGTATCTTTCTCTACAGCCAGCAATCCCCCGGAGGCGAAGTGCTGTGGGGCAAATTTGTTTATCGCGAAATCGTGGAACCGGAGAGGCTCGTCTACACCAATTCCTTTTCTGATGAGGAGGGAAACACGGTCCGGGCTCCATTCAGCCCCACCTGGCCGCTGGAAATCCTGAACACGTTGACTTTCGCTGAGCATGGAGGAAAGACGACGCTAACCATGCGCGGGATGCCTGTTTCCGCGACAGAGGAGGAGCTCGAGACATTCAAGGAAGCACACGATATGGTTCGGAAGGGATTTGCCGGAACCTTGGATCAGCTTGCCGATTACCTGTCAAAGGTTTGATCGTACAGGTCTCCGGTTGTCTGGTGACGCAATGAAAAAGGTGAAGCAAAATCATCACCCGACTCGTCCCCGGGAATATAGGGTTCGGGCCGGGTGATGATTTTGCTGCCAGCGCCATTGTCAGGTAGTGGATCGAACCACCAAGCGGTGAGGCATTTCGACAGCGCTTTGGTCGACCGGCAAACCTTCAATCAGACGGAACAGCATTTCAGAGGCGTGTTCTCCCATTTCCCTGATGGGTTGGTATACGGTTGTGATGTCCATCAGTTCGGCGATCGGTTGATCATCAAATCCGACAACGGCGATATCTTCGGGAATCCGGATGCCGTGTCTTCTCGCCTCGAGGATAAAGCCCGCTGCCACCTGATCGCTTCCCGCGAACAGAGCGGTGGGTTTGTCTGACATCTCCCGTATGGTCCGGAAGAGTTCTTTTCCGGCGAGGACATTGCCCGTGCTCACATTTTCAAAGATATAGCGACTGTCTATTTCGATTCCCGCTTCGGAGAGGACATCCTGATAGGCCTGCCAGCGGGGTCACTGCACCGTGCAAAAGGCATTCTTTTGTTTCGCCAGGCAGACGGCGATCGATCGGTGTCCTTTTTTCACCAGGTGGAGAAGGGCCTGCCGGGCGCCGTTGTAGTTGTTGACGTAAACCATGGGGACGGTGGCCTTTTTCTCATAGGAATTCACCAGAACGAGCGGGCCGCTGGAGGCATAAGGGGCCACCTTTTCCCAATCGTTCTGCATGTCTTCGAGAAGGATGCCGTCCACCTGTTTGGTTTGCAACAGATGAAGGAATCTCAGTTCTTCCTGCGCCTGAACCCGGGTTTGGCAAACCATGATCTGATATCCCTTTCTCAAGGCGACCTCGCCGATTCCCTGCATCAAACCGCTCATGAAGGGGTGGTCGATACGCTTGATTATTGCGGCGATGACCCCGGTTTTTCCCCGTTTCAGATGAACCGCCGAGGAATTGGGAGTGTAATTCAGCTGGCGCATGGCTTCTTCAACCGCCAGACGGCTCCGTTCGGACACATACGGATGACCGTTCAGCACCCGGGAGACGGTGGCCGTCGAAACACCGGCCTTTTTGGCGATATCTTTGATGTTTGCCATTCCAGTCACCACCAGACCAGTACTTTATCATTAATTATAAATACTGCCTTAATTACAAATCATCCTTTTTATCCGGATCCTCCGACATCCGGCGGGAGACGGAGGATCCCGCTTTCCACATACTGCCCACCGAAAGCAAGAAGAGAACAATGATTATCAGTTTCTCCACGCGCATCCCTCCGTAAGGATACTCTTCAGCATAAAGGTAAGTTGTGTAATGCATTACAGGTCAAGGTTTTTTTCAAACGGGGAGGGATATGGCCCAAAGACGGCGCAGGGGAAGAGGAAGCAACATCTGCATTAATTATTTTGTATTAATCAAAAAAATTCGATATTTGTGTTGATTTTGCTGGAAGGAGTTGTTATAATTAGTTTAGACAATGCACTAACTAATATATCAATTCACAATTGTCCGTGAAAGCATACAACTTGCCGAAAAATCATTGTTCTCAGCTCAGAAAAAGATGGAAAGGGGGGAGGAAGCGGGAGCACAGCGGCATATCTTTGTTTTGTCTTTGATTGAAGTTTATGGAGACGACCGGGGAAAAAGAGCGACAGCGGATTTGTGCTTCAAGCGAATACCTTAAGGTTTACCGGGAGGTTTTCGTATGTTGAGGTCCAAACCGTTCATTGTTTCCGCCGCGCTCGTCTTGCTTCTCTCCTTGGCTTTACCGGTTGCCGGCCAGAATTCAGCCTATGCGGGAATCGCGGACGACAAGTTTTTGGGGAATGTGATCGCGGATTACATCCCGTCCGACTTCGCCACTTATTGGGATCAGGTCACCCCGGAAAATTCGACGAAATGGGGATCCGTTGAGTCTTCGAGGGGTAACATGAATTGGAGTCAGGCGGATATGGCCTACAATTACGCCAAGAACAACGGGTTTCCCTTCAAATTCCACACGCTGGTATGGGGAAGCCAGGAGCCCGGCTGGGTGAGCAGTCTTCCCGCATCGGAACAGCGGGCGGAGGTGATCGAATGGATCCAGGCGGCCGGACAGCGGTACCGAGGAGCCGAATTCGTCGATGTGGTCAATGAACCCCTGCACGCGCCGCCTTCCTATAAGGATGCCATCGGAGGGAACGGATCGACGGGCTGGGACTGGGTGATTTGGTCCTTTGAACAGGCCCGGCAGGCCTTTCCCGATTCCAAATTGCTTATCAACGAGTACGGGATCATCAGCGACCCCAATGCCGCCGCCCAATATGTGGAGATCATCCAGCTGCTCAAAAGCCGGGGGTTGATCGACGGAATCGGCATTCAATGCCATCATTTCAACATGGATGACGTAAGCGTCAGCACCATGAGAAATGTTTTGAATATGCTGGCTTCAACCGGATTGCCCATTTATGTTTCCGAACTCGACATGACCGGGGATGATCAGACGCAATTGGCGCGATATCAAGAGAAATTCCCGGTTCTGTGGGAGCACCCGGCGGTGCAAGGGGTCACCATTTGGGGCTATATTGAAGGAGAAACCTGGAGGGACGGAACCCATCTGATCACCCGCTCCGGTCAGGAACGCCCCGCCTTGACCTGGCTCAGGGAAGTGTACTTCGGAAACGGCGGCGATGGAGGAGACGGAGGAGGCGGAGGCGACGAAGCCTACGCCGACTTCGAGTACGGAACGGAGGGATGGAGCGGACGCAACTTGGTGGGAGGCCCCTGGTCCACCGATGCCTGGAGCGCAAAGGGATCCCGCTCGCTGCAAGGGGATATCCTGCTTTCCAACGGAAGCCAACACTATCTGTACAAGAGCGGAAACTTTAATTTCTCCGGACATTCGCTGCTGAGAGCCACCGTCAAGGGAGCGACCTGGGGAAATTACGGAAACGGACTGGGCGTGAAATTGTACGTCAAATACGGAAGCAACTACACCTGGAAGGACAGCGGCTGGCAGACCATCCGCCCCGGTGAACAAAGAGAATTGACGTTGAATCTCTCCGGCGTAAACACTTCGGACATCAGAGAGTACGGCGTACAGTTTATCGGAACCGAAGGTTCATCGGGCCAGACTTCCGTCTACGTCGACAATGTGTATCTGTGGGATTGAAAAAAAGCCCCTTATTTGGGGCTTTTTTGTTCGGGTCGAAACGGATTTGAGCCGCCTCTGTTCAGGATTTTCATTCAAAGTAACAAAAGAAACATTTTGTAACTTTTTTAAGCCCCGAAAAAGCGGTATAGGAGTTGCTTCAGGGAGAAAATCTCCCATCGGTCGATGCAAATCCAAGCATATTTTGAATACTTTTCCTCTGCCCGCTGAGGAACATGCTTGTGTCCGGGATATGTGGATTCGCTTGTTTTGATATTATTTGTGTGCCTCAATATCTTATAAATCACTTCTCCGGGATCGGCTATTACATGTCCAATAATAAAAACCATTTTCACATCCTCTGCTGTTGATTTATAATAAAAATATATCGATAATTTCGTTTGTTTTAGGAGATGATTTGACATGAGCGGAATTGCAGGATGGGTTGATTGGAAAAGAGATCTGTCCAAAGAACAGGATGTTTTGCGCGGGATGACCGATGCGATTCGGCACCGCGGTCCGGATGATGAAGGGAATTGGTTTTCCCAACGCGCGGCGATCGGTCACCGTCGTCTCTTCGTCATCGATCCTGCCGGCGGAAAACAACCGATGGTTTATCGCTCCGGGGATCATTCCATTGTACTTTCCTATGACGGGTTTATTTATAACTATCGAGATCTGAGATCCGAACTTGAAAACCTCGGTCATCGTTTCGGGACGGAATCGGATGCGGAAGTTTTGTTGCACAGCTATCTGGAATGGGGAGAAGATTTTCTCCGGCGCATAAACGGGGTTTTTGCCTTTGCCATTTGGGATGAACGGCGCAGCGCGTTGATGTTGGCACGCGATCGCCTCGGAGTCAAGCCCCTCTTTTTTAAGGTACATAATTCCGGCCTATTATTCGGCTCCGAACTAAAGGCCATTCTGGCGCATCCGGAAGTCAAACCGGAAGTGGACGTCGAAGGATTCAGCGAAATCTTCGCGATGGGTCCCGTCCGCACCCCCGGTTTTGGTGTGTTTCGCGGAATTCAGGAAGTCCGGCCGGGTCATTACATCATTTTCACAAAAGAAAAAGCGCATCATCACCAATATTGGAAATTGGAAAGCAAGCCGCATGAAGACGATGTGGATACGACGGTTGAAAAAATCCGGGAAATCTTGAAAGACACCGTCAAACGTCAATTGATCGCCGATAAACCCGTCGTGTCCATGTTGTCGGGCGGCCTGGATTCCAGCGGACTCGCTTCCATGGCTTCCCGGTATATGGCGGAAGAAGGCAAAAGACTCCGCACCTATTCCCTTGACTTTGCGGGAAGCGATCAACATTTCAAAACCAGCCTGTTGCATGCCAGCCGGGATGAGCCGTTTGTGAAAATCGTTTCAGAGTATGCCAATACCGATCACCATACGGTAATCATTGACCGCGACGAGTTGACGGAAAACTTGTTCCTCCCCTTGAAAGCCCGTGATTTGCCGGCACTGGGTGAAATGGAAGCATCGCTTCATCTTTTGTTCCGTGAAATGAAAAAAGATGCGACGGTTACACTGTCCGGAGAATCCGCCGACGAGGTTTTCAGCGGATATCCCTGGTTTCATCGGGATGAATTTTTGTTTTCCGGAACGTTCCCGTGGAGCGCACAAATTCGCTACTTCCGAGATATATTGAATGAAGAGACGCTGAAGAAACTCCGGCCGGAAGAACACAGAAAACGCAGATATCAAGAAGCGGTGAATGAGGTTCCAAAATTGGAAGGAGAGTCGGGAATCGAAGAAAAACAGCGGGAAATGTCTTATCTTTTCATCACCCGCTTCCTGTCGTTTTTGTTGGAGCGGAAAGACCGCATGAGCATGCATAACAGTTTAGAAGCACGTGTTCCATTCAGCGATTACCGGTTGGTTCAATACTTGTTCAATGTTCCCTATTCGATGAAAACCATCGATAAAGTCGAAAAAAGCCTGCTCCGCCGCGCCTTCCAAGGTTATTTGCCGGAAGAAGTGCTCACCCGCAAGAAAAGCGCTTATCCGTCAAACACGGATCCGAGTTACTACCAAAACATCCGCATGATGTTGAACGAAATGATCGAAGATCCGCAAGCGCCTCTGATTCCGTTTTTGGACAAACAAAAACTCAACTACATTTCCGGACATCTCTTTGAAAAAGCTCCGTTTGAAGTCGGAAAAATGATGGAGTTTATCCTTCACGTCAATCAATGGTTGCAAGACTACAAGATCTCGTTGAAACTGTAGTCCCATGAAAAAGGCTGGGTGTTCATAAGCACTCAGCCTTTTTTGTTGCCTCGAGAAGATTGATATTTCCCAATCGGTTTCCTCTCCCCCTCTTTTCCTGATGATCCGAAAAAACGTCAGAACAATCTCGGCGTCATTGCCTTTCAGACAAGCGATGATCGCGGGACATTAGTGGACACGCGGGTATTTTGCAAGAGGAAACGAGGGACAATATTCCTCGGATAAGAAAAAGGAGCGTGATGAAATGAAACGAACCCTTACTGTTGATAAAGGTCTACTCTGCCTTTTACTTGTCCTGGCAGTCACCGGAGCGACCGGCTTTTCTTTTCTTCCCGCTTCTACGGAAAGGATACCGAGGGCATCCGAGCGATGCCCGAAGGCGGATGATCTGATCAAACCGGATGACGAAGCCGAAAAGGAAATTCGCGATGTGCTCCCTCAACTGATCCGGGAGACCTATGGGGAAGATTCTCGTTACCAAAATTATGAGGTAAGGAGAATCATCGCCCTTGATCACCCCGAGGCTTTCCCCTACTCCGGAATCGCCGAGCAACGATGCGGTAAAGCGGTTGCCGGGAAATCTATGCTCGTGGAATTGTTCTTCCCGGAATTTTGGCCGAGTGCCAGTTTGTCACAAGGTCAGATGTTCGCAGCTAAAACCAGTGAAGGATGGAAAGTTTGGTATCGCTATCATTGAACAAAAGCGCCCTTAACTAGGAGGGCGCTTTTGTTTTTTCTCCGAACAGGAAATAAAATAGGTTACAAAATATTGCTCCGCCGAGTTTGTTGTTTGTGTCGCCTGCTCCACCTGTTCCCTTTGCCCTTCACTTCCCGGATTGATTCCTCTGTCATTATTATTTTGCTAGGGTTTTCTCTGTCCGATACCCGGTGCGAGGCTCAGGTCAATTTTTCACTCTGATCAACATACATATCCCTCAAATGGTAGACTGTAAAAAAACCCGCCCCCGTCGTCTTTGAATCGTACGGCCGCAAGGAACCCTGCGCTTTTTCGCAAAATGCGCATGCAAAATTCCCAAATCTACAGTAATCTGGTATTGAGTGATTTAACCCGGTGTTTTAATTGAGGACAAGGTCCTAGGGGGAAAAGCGTTCGACTGAATTCATTCGGATTTGCATGCGACAAAATTACAAAAGGAGCGATGAACATGACTGCCCCCTCCGACTTTCCCGTCATCTCCCGCCGCCTTCCGGAAAACATCAACCGGATCATCGCCCGTTTTCCAGAAGCGGTTCAGGAGTTTTTTCTGGAAATGATCAGCGCCGACCGCTCCCATCAAACTATCGCCAACTACGCCTACGACTTCGCTCTCTTCTTCGATTTTCTCGCTTCCCGCAACATCGACTTTGAATCGGTCACTTCGCGCACCATTCAGAGATTTTTCAGGCATATCGAAAACGGGTATGAACGAACCGTCTGGGTGAAAATGCGCTCGAAGGACCCGGAGACCGGCGCAATTCGGGAACAGTGGGTGGAACGGAGGCATTTCCGGGAAAATTCCCGCAGCGGAAAGGAAAGGAAAAGGGCTTCCCTCCGCTCTCTATTCCGTTTTTTGGTCAAGTCCGGGTATTTGGATCGCGATCCCATGCAGGAATACGAGGACGCCTCCCTCCGCTCCCGCTCCCGGCGCCGCGTACCCGTCTTCCTCACCCGGGAGGAGGCCCTCCGCCTCATCAAAGCGGTCGGCAGCTATCACGAGCGCAACCGCGGGGATCACCGCACATTCCCCTGGTTTGAAGCCCGCGACAGGGCCATCCTCCTCCTCCTTCTGGGCACCGGAATGCGTGTATCCGAGCTGGTCGGCCTCAATTTGAACAGCATTCAGCCGGACGGTGAAACGGCGCGGGTGATCGTTCTCGGCAAAGGCGGCCGGGAAAGGATGCTGAAATTGAACAACACCGCCTACCGGGCCCTCCGGGAATACCTGGCGCAACGGCCCTCGGACGGCATCCCCCCGGAGCATCGGGAGGCCCTCTTCCTCAACCGCAATCGGACCCGTCTCAGCCGGAAGGGGGTTTACGAAGCGATCAAAAAATATGTCCGGGAGGCCAATCTCCCTCCCAAGGCGGCCAATATCTCGCCCCACAAGTTGCGCCACACCCTGGCCACCCTGCTCCTCTCCAACGGGGAAAATCTGCGCGTGGTCCAGGAGATCCTCGGCCACTCCAGCATCCAGACGACCCAAATCTACACCCACGTCATCAATTCGGAGAAGGATGAGGCGCTCAAGCGGCTGGACAATTTGATGTGACATCCTCCCCTATCCGACGAAGGCCGGAAGCCATCGGCAGGCATTTCCCGGATCATCACCTTGGTCTTGAGCGCTCTCCCCTTTTCCCAGGGGCATGGGGAACATCGACGACGAAGCACACGATGTTCCCCATGCCCCTATCCTTGTCGTTCACTCCCTCGGCAGGTGCTGTGCCACCCATTGACTTCTTGCCTCCGTTTGATTATTCTTTGTTTAACGAATATTGGAAGGGGGGTGAACCGTGATGCTGTATGTCGTCCCGAAAGGTCAAACACACATCGGAAAGAAGGGAAAACATGATGCAAATCTCGGTTCGCCCCGTCCGGCCGGATGAATTGAGGGATTTCATCGTCACATGGACCGATCCCAACCATGTCGACGACGTGAAACGGTATGTGGACCAGATGATGAAAAAGGGGTCGATCCGCCGGGAGTGGTGCTTTGTTGCCTGGCAAGAAAATCGGCTGGTGGGCCGTGTGGCCTATTGGTCCCTTCCCAAGATCGGAAAGCCGGAAGCATTGGTGCTGTTGGACCTGCCTTGGGAACATGAGCAGTATCTATCCATCGGCGCGCATCTGTTGCAGGAAACGTTGACTCTGATGAGGGAGACGGGCGTTGATCAAATCGGGTATGTAGTGGACACGCCGCCGATGCCTCCTCAGTGGCAACGATTTCCGGAACAACGAATGAGGCTCCTCGAACACCTCGGATTCGTCGTGGAACGGATGACCCATCGATTTGAGTGGAGGGCGAAAGGAAGCCCGTTGCCCGTTTCTGAAAAAGGGTTGATATTTCGCACCTTGCCTGAGGTGGGAGAAGCCGCTTTTATCGAGGCGGTGATGCGGGTTTCCGAGCAAACACTGGATCGCCGGATCCGCCAAGAACGCGAACAGGAAGGGGCCCTGAAGCAAGCACAGCTGATGTTCAAGGACTTGCAGTTTTTTACGTATGATCCGTCCTGGTGGCAACTCGCCTTCTCCTCAAACGGGGATCTGATCGGATTGGTGATGCCCGCTGTCAACCCGACATACGCGACGATTGGTTACATCGGAGTTGTACCGGAACAGAGGGGCCGTGGTTATATCGACGCTCTTCTCAATCGGGGAACGGCGATTCTTGCTCAAGCCGGAGTCGATGTCATTCGGGCGGATACCGATGTGGAGAACTTGCCCATGGCCAACGCGTTCAAACGGGCAGGTTACGTTCCCTTCGCAAAAAGGTACGAGTACATTATCGATTTGCGCGCATAAAAACAATCAGCCACTTCGTCATGCGAAGTGGCTGATTTCTTTGTTTTCTTACAGGATCAAATATACTGCTTCACATCGTACTGGCGCAACACGTTTTCCATTTTCATCGCCAGTCCGAGATTTCCTTTTACCTTCAGCTTGCCGGCCATGAAGGCGGCGGTTCCGTTCAGGTTGCCCAGAAGGAGATCCCGGAAATCGTCCAGGGACATCTGCAAGGTGCAATCGGCATTGGCCGCTTCCCCTTTCTCCACCTTCGCCTTGCCGTTGGACAGGTGGAGTTGATAGGTTCCTCCTCCATCGCCGGTGATTTCATATTGATAGACCGCTTCAATTCCCTGGGTCGGGCCCGGCTCCTTGTTCAAAACCTCTTCCACCTTTTGAAACACTTCTTCCAGGGTATAATCCTTCAAATCTTTACCCATGTTCTTTCCCCTTTCATGCTTTTGTCATATTATTGTTCGATATAACAGTACAACAACCCCAAGTGTTTGACAAGTTCGAAGATGAGTCAATCGTCACAATCCGGCAGAAATGACCTTTTTCTGGATCTGCGTCGTGCCTTCGTAGATGGACAAAATCTTGGCGTCCCGCATCCACTTCTCCACCGGATAGTCCCGCATGTAACCGTAACCGCCGAGAATCTGAACGGCATTGGTCGTCACTTCCATCGCGACCTCCGCAGCGAAGGCCTTGGCCATGCTGCCCTCCACGGCGCAGGATTCGCCCCGGTCGGCCAACTCCGCCGCGCGCCAGGTCAGCAATCGGGCGGCGTCGATTTTTGTCTTCATGTCGGCCAACATGAAGGAAATCGCTTGGTTCTTGAAGATGGGACGGCCGAATTGCACCCGCTGCTTTGCGTACTCCAATGCATATTCATATGCCGCGCGGGCCACTCCGACTGCACCCGCCGCCACCGCCGGCCGGGAGTACTCCAACATCTTCATCGCACCGAAAAAGGCCATATTTTCTTCACCGAGCAAGTTCTCATGGGGCACCCGCACATCCTCGAAGATTACATCTCCGGTGTGGGAGGCGCGAATTCCCATCTTCCGCTCCTTTTTGCCCCCGGACAATCCCGGCGTGTCTCCGGGGACGATAAAGGCGGAAACGCCGTAGTATCCGGCATCCGGATCGGTCTTGGCAAACACCACGTACAGATCGGCGATGCCCCCGTTGGTGATAAAACACTTCCGCCCGTTGATCACCCATTCGTCTCCGTCGCGGACCGCACGGGTCTGAATCGCCTTGACGTCGGATCCTGCACCCGGTTCCGTCAATGCCATCGCGCCGAGTCGAGGGTTTTCCGGATCGCACAGATAGGGGATCCACTTTTTCTTCTGCTCTTCATTTCCCATGTAATAGATGGGAAGCCCCGCCAAACCGGCGGCCGAAAGGGAGGTGGCGATGCCGGCGCAACCCCAGTAAAGCTCTTCGAGGATCAGGCAGGCGGCCATGACGCTCGTAAGACCGCCCCCGCCGTATTCTTCAGGGGCCATGTAGTTGGTCAAGCCGACCTTTGCCGCCTTCTTGAGCACCTCATACGGAAACTCTTCCTTCTCATCGTACTCCGCCGCAACGGGCCGGATTTCCTTCTCGGCAAATCCCCGGGCCCATTTTCGCAACTCTTCCTGTTCTTCTGACAGCTGAAAGCTCAAGCCACTCATGGTCTTCGTCTTCAACGCCGTTCACCCCCGAAAAGATACTGATACGTACTGGTACCGATCCCGTCAAAAGAAAAACACCTTTCCCCCACCCCGCAAGCGGTTCCTGGGGACTCTGCCCGGTCAGTACCGGAGAGTACTCGATAATATTGTAGAACGATGTCGGGCGTTCCGTCAAGTGCAAGAAGTAAGATCATTTGCACAACGGGAACCGACAAGGGGAGGATTAAGTTGGCCGATTCCCCTCCTGCGCTCCTCCCGGTCAACATGCCAAGCTGCGACCAAATCCTAGTCAAACGGCGCCAAAGAGACCGGACCGAATGTCCGCGATGATTTCCCCCGATTCGGCATGTATGCCTTCTTTCCCAAGTCCCGCCCCGGCAAGTGCCCCCATTTCCGCCGCGAGATGGCGGTCATCGCAGTACAAAGAAACGGTACAGAAAAAACCACCGCCGATAAGGCGGTGGTTGAGGCTGTTGACAAAGAAGGGTCAACAGCCTTTTTTGTTGAATTCGGAATAAAACAATTCCGAAGGAAGGTTTTTATATGTTCAGGACGAACCCA